>JANLTD010000915.1:0-6931 GCA_031362765.1 Acidobacteriota bacterium
TGTTCGGGCGAAGTTTGAGCGACTTTGTCGAAGAATTTTACGCCTTGATCTTTATAATCTTCGGGCGTGTTTTCTCCGATCCGCGAATTGCGCGCGATGTTGGTTTTGATGCCGCCGGGATGAACCGATGAAACGTGGACATTTGTATTTTCCAGCTCATGCCGCAGAGATTCGGTAAAACCGCGGACGGCGAATTTTGACGAGCAATAGGCGGTTTGTTCGGGCGGCGCGATAAGACCGAAGACGCTCGAAATATTGACGATATGCGCCGATTCCTGCTCTTTCAGCACGGGCAGAAAAACCTTGCAGCCGTAAATCACGCCCCAGAAATTGATGCCCATCAGCCATTCAAAATCTTCAAGCGAGATTTGCTCGAATGTTCCCATCAGCCCGACACCGGCATTGTTTATCAAATGCGTGGCGCGACCGTGTTTCGCTATAACTTCCGTCTTTAATCTCTCGATCTGTTGAAGTTTTGACGTGTCAACAATATGCGAGGACACCGGAACGCCGCAAGTTTCGACCATTTCCGCCGTTTCGTTCAAGCCTTGTTCGTTGACATCGCAAATCGCGATTCCGGCAATCTTTTCTTCCGCCAACCGCACCGCCAAAGCGCGGCCGATACCCGAAGCTGCGCCTGTGATAACTGCTACGCTATTTTTTGATAAACTCATATTTTATTTTTGCCTACGAAACGCACGAAAAATACGAAAATTAAAACAAATCTTTTTTTCGTTTCTTTCGTGTGTTTCGTAGGCAAATTCTTACTTTCTCAACAAAACTCGTGCATTTCCGGCGTTGCCGTTGGCATCGAAAACGCGTAGAGTGACGGAATATTCGCCGGCTGATTTTACCGGAAATTCGATTGTATAGCGTTCTTTTGCACCGTCGGAAATTCCGTCGTCGGCGTAAACTTCGTGCCATTCGCCGCCATTGACGCTGAATTCGGCTCTGTTTAGAAAACTCGATGTTTCGCTTGCTTCAAAAACGACCCTCGCTTTATCGCCGGTTATTGTGGGTGTGCCGGCCGCCGCAACAATTGGGGCAGAGTTATCAATGTCAAAAGGCTCGCTCAACTTTTCGCCCGAAAGAATCTGATTTGTTGGATTTGAACCGGAATCTTTGGCGACGATCTTGAAAATATAGCGTCCGTCTGTCAGCGATTGACCGTCAATCGTGTAAAAAGCATCGGGCAGATTTTCCTTCAAAAGTTTGAAATTTGCGTCCGAGACTTCTTTGTAATAGACGTCGTAAACAAGTTTGTCGCCGTTGCGGTCTTCGGCCGTCCATTGAATAGATTTTGCGCCGCGTTGATAAACACGACGCGCACTCGAAGGCGGAATAATAACCCCGAAAACTGCCGGATCAAGTCCTGAAAGTTCAATGTTCGGATCAATCTGGATCGGCGGATTGGCCGCTAAACCGACATTTGTCGGCAAAACCTGAATCAAAAGTATTTCGGGCGCGATGTTGCGTGCGAGAAACGAAACATTGACCTCGCTCAAACTTGCAGAAGTTCTTAATGTCGCCCGCCATTGCAGATATTTTGCTTTCGGACTGGCAATCTGCGTTCCCTTCACGTCCGTATAAGATGCACTCCACGGGCTCCATGTTTCATTCGGTTTTTCGGTATTTCCGCTGCGTGTTTGAAGCTGAACATTGCCGTTTGATGCCCACCAGATCCTCCCCCACGTCGAATCGGCTTTCGCATCTAAAACTGCCGATTCGTAAGTTCCTTCAGGATTTGATTCCGCCCCGAAACTGAAAAGCTTGCCCTGATTGCTGGAAGTCGCGAGAAGTTTTTGACCAAATGTCCTAATGCTTGAAATTTGTCCTTCGTCCGATTGAAGCACAAGAGTTTCACGGCCGTCGTTTGACACATTGTAAATTCTACCTTTGTCGGAAGTTCCGATCATCACGCCGTTTCCGGTTTGATGTGCAGAGATCGCAAATGCCGCGATATTCGGCGAATTCCAGATCACATCACTTCCGCCATCCGGAAAGATCCGGTACACGACCGATTTTGCAGTTGACAGATCATAGCGGCTCTTGGCAGGTTGTTCGGGTTGAACTGTGTTCGGTTTTTCGACCGTCACGGTTTTGCTTTCGGTCGTTGTCGGCGTGGTTGTCGTTTCCGCTTTTGGCGCAGAAATAGAATCGCCCAACGCCAAGGCATAAACCGAACCGTCTGCGCCGACGGCCAATTCGTGAATTTCTCTTAAACTCGAATCAAGCACACCGAACGGTTTGCCGTCGGCTGAAAATTTCAAAACCAAACCGTTTGAATCGGTTCCGGCGTAAAGATTTCCTTGTTTATCGGCGGCAAGCGAAATGATATGCGTTTCGCTCGTGTCAAAAAGCAGCGAAGATTCCGGCGAAGCGTTGGCGGCTTTGACCTTGTAGATCTTACCGTTTTCGCCGGTCCCGACCGCTAAACTTCCGTCTGCCAAAACTGCCAGCGACCAGATATATTTTTCCTTTGGGTCAAAATAGACGCTTGCCGTGCCGCTCGCATTGATTTGATAGACTTTTCCATCCGGCAATGTTGCGGCGTAAATCTCGCCTGCTTTGCCGATCGCGAGTGCCGAAACATTGAGTTCGGCGAGATCCGAAAAAAGCGTTCCTTTTCCGCTTGCGTCAACTTTGAAAACTTTGCCGTCGCCGCCCGTGCCGAGATAAATGTTGCCCGAAAGGTCAACCGCGCTCGACCAAACGTAAGGCTGTTCGGTCTTGAAAATTTCAGTTAATTTCGGTGCCAGTGAAATGACCCCGTTGTCATCAATCGAAACGCCGCGCGAATCGCCCTTTAAGACGTCGGTGCGTGAATTGACCGACCAGATCGCGGGTTCGCTTGCCTTTGCCGATAAAACGCACAAAAGCGCTATAAATGCTAAACAATAAATTTTATTCATCAGATTTTTTCTTTATGTAAACTAAACTTTCTTCGCCGTTGAAAAGCTCGATGCCGCGTTTTTGGAAGCCGATTTTCTCCAAAACTTTTTGCGAGGCGATATTTTCCAAATCGGTCAACGCAATTATTTCACGAAAACCTAATTTGTTAAAACCGTAAAGCGCGACGGCTGTATTGCCTCAGTAAAAAGTTACAGACAGGTTTTGCAAAAAGATCGGGCGCAGCGCAACCCTTCAAAATCTGGTAATGGTTTTAGCGATTCTTTTTAACCATTAATTTGAGAAAAGATGAAAGAATTAACAAACAAGTTAAACCTAATTTGAGGTCAGGAAGGGCCGTTTTACGCCCGCTTTTGCCGAAATATAAACTGCTATACATTTAAGTGAGGCAGATCTTCGCTGTCGGCTTTTTTCTTGACAGCTCTTTTTACTTTTTCTTTCAATGGTTTTTCGGGCGCGTTTTCGATGATTGGTTTGGCTTCGAGAAATTTCAAGGCTTCACGCAATTCTTCCGCGTCGCCGGTGATCAGGCGCGCGCTTCGTTCACGCGTCAGATATGCCCAGAACCATTCGCTGAGAACATAAAGCCGGTTTTTGAAACCGATCAGTGAGATAACGTGGACAAAAAGCCACGCGAGCCATGCGATAAATCCGGTCAGCTTGAATCTGCCGGCTTCGACGATCGCTTTGCTTTTGCCGATCGTTGCCATCGAACCTTTGTCCCAGTATTTGAAATCCCGGCGCGTTTTTCCTTTTATATCGTTCAAAATATTCGCGCAAGCCGTCTGTGCCATCTGAACGGCGGCGGGCGCCACGCCCGGCACGGGTTGTCCGTTTTCCTGTTTCAGATTTGCCATATCGCCGATCACGAAAATATTTTTTCGGTTTGGAACTGAAAGATCTTTATTGACCAAAACGCGACCGGCGTGGTCGGTTTCCGCGCCCAGCTGTTTTCCCAGACCGGAAGCGGCAACGCCCGTCGCCCAAACGACGACATCGCAGCGGTGCCATTTGTCTCCAACCTTAACGCGTCCGGCTTCGACTTCGGTCACAAAACTGTTGAGATAAACTTCAACGCCCAAATCTTCCAGATCTTTTTTGGCGTGTTCGGAAAGTGCGGGCGAAAAAGTATTCAAAACACGATCGCCGCCTTCAAAAAGCATCACGAGCGCGCGGCGCGTGTCAATTAAACTAAAATCATTTGCAAGCGCCTGGCGCGCAATTCCGGCAATCGCGCCGGCGAGTTCAACGCCGGTTGCGCCCGCGCCGACAACGACAAAATTCAGATGTTTTATCTCTCCGGTAAGATAGGCTTTGCGTTCGGCGAGTTCAAAGGCAAGCAGCACGCGTCGTCGGATCTCGAGCGCGTCTTCGACGGTTTTCAGACCGGGCGCGCTCATTTCCCATTCGTCGTGTCCGAAATACGAATGACGCGCACCGGCGGCGACGATCAGATAATCAAACGAAATTTCCGAATCATCAGCAAGTTTGACCTTGTTATTTTCCAGATCAAACCCGACGACTTCGCCCAAAATGACCTGCACATTTTTGAATTTGTGCAAAATACGCCGAATCGGCGAAGCGATCTCACCTGGCGACAGCACGGCCGTCGCTACCTGATAAAGCAGCGGCTGAAAGGTATGATGATTTTTTTTGTCGATCAGCGTTACTTCAACTGCCTTGCCGCCCAATTCCTTGGCCGCCTGAAGTCCGCCGAATCCGCCGCCAATAATTACAACTTTTGGTTTGTTTGCCATAACTCATTTCCGTTATTGAACGCGAAAAATGCTTGCGAAAAGTATCTCACACACCAATATATTTTGCATAAATCGAACGCGCCACCGATATATCGTCAGTTCCGCGTATGATCGCGCGGGCGTCCCGGAAAACGGTCAGTTCGTAATCTTCAATCGTCAGGCGCAACAGGTATTCGTTGAGTTTGATATCACCGTGTGACCGTAATTTTTCGGCGAGATTTTCCAAATTGATGAGAGTTGGTTTCGGCGCGATCTGGACGGCGTTGCGTCCGCAAAGAACGGCCGTAAATTCGCTTGTTTCGGAATCGAGAAACCCGAAATTCCGTTTCGCGCAGGTTTCGCAATCTTCGTTCGGTTTTCCAAGTTTGATCTTTCGCCAATCGTTTCGCCAAACATCAATTTGAATCAAAGATTTGTGCAGTTTATCCGTGTTTCCGGTTAAGATCTTCAGGGCTTCGGTCGTTTGGATCGCCGAAATGCTCGCAATGATCGGCTGAATGACGCCCGCCGTGTCGCAGGTCGCAGAGCTTCCGGCATCGGGAATTTCCTCAAAGATACAGCGAAGACATGGCGTTTTATTCGGAAAAATCGTCATCGTCGTGCCGTAACTCGAAACCGCCGCGCCGTAAATCCAGGGTTTATTTAATTTGACACAAGCGTCGTTGAGCAAATAGCGAATCTGAAAATTGTCCGCGCCGTCGAGAATTAAATCAACATCGCTCACAAAACTTTCGATATTTGAATGATTTACGTCGACAACGATTGCTTCAATTTCAATTTCCGAATTGATTTCAGCCAAGCGATTTTTCGCCGCCACGGCTTTCGGTAATCTTTCTTTCGCATCGCTTTCGGAATAAAGCGTCTGTCTTTGAAGATTAGTAAATTCAACAAAATCGCGGTCAACAATCCGCAGAAAACCAACTCCGGCACGCGCCAAAATCTCGGCGTGCGAAGCGCCGAGAGCGCCGCATCCGATAAGCAAAACGCGGGAATTCAGTAATTTTTCCTGCCCTGATTTACCGATCTCGCGGAATAAAATCTGGCGGCTGTAGCGTTCGGTCATTAAATAGAGAATACAAAAAAACTTGTCATACGACTATTTTTACGGAAGTTTCTTTTCAAATGACAAGATATTACTGTAAAATCTTAGTTTGAGAAACCCTGACAAGGCGGGCATCCAAACAAAAAAAAGCTATGATTCTTGAAACAACACAAACAGTTCCGCTCACGCTTTGGGAAGATGGAACGATTCGCGTCAAAGGGACTCGGTTGCTGATTGATATGATTGTCAACGCCCACAATCGTGGCGAATGCCCCGAAGAAATTTTTGAATCTCTTCCTTCCGATGTTTATACGGTTGCCGATATTCATTCGATAATTGCTTATTATTTATCGAATAAGTCCAAAATTGACAAATATCTTGCTAAACGCGAAAGAGAAGCGGAGAAGATTAGAAAAGAAATCGAATCAATGCCCGGTTTCAAAGAGCAAACTGATGATTTGCGGGAAAAACTCTTAGAGCGTTGGAGAGAACGTCAAAAATAAAAAAGTTCAAATTCATTGTTTAAGTCATAACAGTTGATAAACTCAATTTTGTAAATGTTACGATTATTTTTTGACCACGATTTCAACCACAAAATCCGGCGCGGACTCAAGGAACGAATTGCTGAGCTTGATTTCGTTACTCCACACCAACTCGGAAACATTACAGAATCGGACGAAAATCATCTTGTTCGGGCATTGAAAAATCGCCGTTTAGTTATTTCTCACGATGTCAACACAATGACAGATGCCGCAAACAAAAGATTGAAAAACGGTGAGTCAATTTTCGGACTAATCCTTGTGCCTCAAGATTTGCCGATTGGCGATGCCATTACCGAACTCGAAATCATCATAAACTGTAGCGACGAAGATGAATTTAAAAATCGCGTCAATTTTTTACCAATTGGGTTAACTTAGTCTTTTCAAAACCGCCCGGCTCATTTCCTCGATCGGCGCATCTAATTCGGTCCAGATCTTTTGCTGCGCGACCGCTTGCGCGATCAGCATCGCCAGACCGCCGATTTTCGGGACTTCCGCTGCGTCGGCTTCGGTCATCAAAGCGGTTTGAAACGGAATATACACCAAGTCATAAACAAGCTGTAAACCTTGTAATTGTTCGGCTGTTGCGGGCGTTTCGCCTTCGGCTTTGCCTTTCATTCCCAAAGGCGTTGTGTTGACCAAAATGTCGAAATCTTTGAAATCGGTTTTTGGTTTTTGGTCTT
>JANLTD010001103.1:0-4398 GCA_031362765.1 Acidobacteriota bacterium
ACTTACATTTGCGAAAACTGCCGCCTGAAGGCGGGACTCAAAACTTGTTAAAAATACTTCTTCAAATCCATTCCTTCGTAAAGGCCCGCCACTTCGTCGGCGTAACCGTTGAACATCAAAGTCGAACGCGAACTAAATTCTCCGATTCGTTGTTCGGTCGCTTGCGAGTAACGCAAAACATTAACATTCGGATTAACATTCGAGTAAAATCCATAGGTGTTCGGCGCGGCCAGATTCCAGGTCGTCGGCGGTTCGGCTTCGGTCAAAGTTATTTTTATTATCGATTTGATGCTCTTGAAACCGTATTTCCATGGCACAACAAGCCGAATCGGCGCACCGTTTTGATTTGGCATCTGTTTGCCGTAAAGCCCTGTCGCCAAAATCGTCAGCGGATGTGAAGCCTCGTCAAGCCTTAAGCCTTCGACATACGGCAGATCAATTCCCGCCGAAAACGACGACTGCATCGAATTTTTGCCTTCCGGCAATTTCACGTTCGGATTTGAGACTCGCGCTCCGCCGTAAAAAGTCTCGAACGCGACATATTTTGCCGATCCCAGCGGTTCGACCGCGTCCAAGATCTTCTTGAGCGGAAAACCGACCCACGGAATGACCATTGACCAGCCTTCGACGCAGCGGAAACGATAAATTCTCTCTTCCTGCTCAAATTTGAGTAAGTCTTCAATGTCGAAAACCTTTGCTTTGTTGACCAATCCGCCGACTTCGACCGTCCAAGGTCGCGTGATAAAATCCTGCGCCGCCCGCGCGACGGAAGTTTTGTTCGTCGAAAATTCGTAATAATTGTTGTAGTTCGTGATTTCTTCAAACGAATTCGGTTTATCCTCGATCTTAAAGTCGGTCGGCTGTTTTATGTCCTGAATTTTCGCCGTCACAACCTCTTTCGGCGGCGGCGGATTAAAAAAGCGATACGCAAACGAAGTTGCCACGCTTGTTCCGGCAAGAAGTCCGGCACGGATAAAATTACGCCGGTTAAGATACACGTTTTCAGGTGTGATTTCGCTTGATTTTATGTCTTTCGTTGCCATCTGTTTATCTAATTTTATGCTCATCGCGGTTGTCAAACGATTTAATTTTTGCCCGCGAATAAACGCGAAAAGACGCGAATAAATCTTTTATTTTTTTCGCGCTAGTTCGCGTTTATTCGCGGGCAAATTTCTTTAATTCTCATAACTGACAATTCAGTTTAATCTTATGCTTTCGATCCGCTTTGTTCAAAATGTTTTTTGACCGATGGCGAAATCGTCCGCGCTATTTTCAAATTTTCAGTTTCGTTCAGATCCGACACGACAAACACGCCGAATTTCGCGGTTTGAAAACAAGCGATTCGCAAATCTTCGAGCGACTGACACGAAATCGCGTCGCTATTTTCTGTTTCTTCATTATCCTCGCGGTTTGCCACTAAAACCGAGATCACACGCTCCTGATATTGAACAACGACGTGCGCGAAACGTCTGCCGTTGATAATGCACGAATGCGCTTCAAGAAATTTTACCTTGTCGCCGAAAACTTCCTTTAACGGCGCAACCACAGCTTTGTCCAGATCTTTGTTGAAATTTCCGTATTTTTTCGCCGCCTCTGCCAAACCGATCGGGTTTTCCTTTAAGGAGAATTTCAACGCGCAATATTTATGGTCGCCGATCGCGTCCCGCTCCATCTCGACAAAAGAAGCGCGGTGAATTTGCAAAGAACTTTTTGCATCCGTCACGGTTGTATTCGTCTGATTTGGCACCGGCGGATTCAAATTGGCAATATCATTCGATTTGGCTGTTCGCCCGAACTGCCAGACAAGCCCCATCGCGACCACTAAAACCAAAACGGCAAAAACGCCCGCGAAAACCGGATTTGTGCCGATAAAGTGCGTAAAATTCCAACGGCTTTGTTTCGCCAAATGCTTTTCACGCAAATAATTGGTCAGCCGAGCTGCAAAATTTGCATTCATCTGACTTTGAGCCGAACGTCTGACAGCATCGCGCAACCGCATCCGCAAATCGCGACGCGACGCGAGCTCGCGGCGGCAATCAGCGCAATTTTCCAGATGCCGCAAAACTTCGTGATTTGTTTCGACGAGCAATTCATTGCTCAAATATGAGTCCGCTATTTCTCTAAAATCCTTACAATTCATAGCTTTTAATTAATTCGATGCTCCTTCGGCATCCGAAAATCCGTAGTTTTTCGCGTAAACGGCCAGCTCAAGCCTCAGCAGCTTGCGTCCGCGATGCAGGCGCGACATCACTGTACCGATCGGGATCTGCAAAATACCGGCAATTTCGCGATAAGCAAATTCTTCAACATCCGCCATAATGACGACTTTCCGAAATTGCGCCGGAATTTTCCCGAGCGCGATCAAAACTTCGTCATCGGTGATGTTTTGCGGTGTCGGCGGTTCAAAAGCAACTGTTTCGGCGATTATCTTTTCAGTGTCGGCGATCAGTTTTAATTGTCCGAGCTTGCGCCAACGCTTGTGATTGAGGTTGTCCATGATCTTCATCAGCCACGCACGGCAATTCGTTCCGCGTTCATAGCGATGAAACGAATTTAAGGCTTGCGCAAAGGTTTCCTGTACCAGATCTTCGGCTTCCGTTTCGTTTCCGACCATCCAGCGCGCCGTGCGATAGAGATTTTCCATCCACGGCAAGGCCTCGGTTTCAAAATCTTCCCAGACGCTTTTTTTATTATCTTTGCCAAAACCAAACATTTATATAGAATTTGTCCCGCTTGAAATTTGCTTCAACTGTTTATGCCAAAATCAAAGTCTTTTATTTCCTAAAACTACAATTTTATGTCTTTCTTCGGCAAAGACGATTTTTTTTCTTCTAAGTCTGTGCAAAATGTGATTAAATGGCAAACGAAAACCTTCGGCAATTACAAAATTTGAGGAGATCTTCAGATGAAAATAACGTCATGTTTTATTGGTTGGATGGAGGAAACGACGACGATTCCGATAATGGAACAAACATCAGTATCGGTTTTTGATATTGCCGATGGATCCGAAACCAGTTCAACTTTACCGCGCTGATCTTTTTCATTTTGAAAACATTTTTCGCTTTTCGCGGATTTCGCCTAAATCTTTTTCCATTTTTTGAAAAAACGGTTATAATTTCGGAGATAAGATCTTTTTCGGACGTTCAAATAAAAAATGCTTTTAGTAAATGAAATTCTTCATGATCGCTATCGTATTCTGAGACAACTCGGACACGGCGGAATGGGTGCGGTTTATGAAGCACACGACAGCGTCTTCGACACGACTTGCGCGTTGAAGGAAATAATCATCGCAACCAATTCTCAAAATCCCAAACAGCAGGAATTACTGCTCCGTGCATTTGAGCGCGAAGCCAAACTTCTTGCCAAGATCAAACACGAAGCCGTGCCGCACGTCCGCGATTATTTTACCGATACGAATCGCCAGTTTCTGGTGATGGAGCTCGTTGAGGGAAAAGATCTTGGCGGGCTTCTTGAAGAACGTCAATCGCCATTCCCGATCGAAGATTGTTTGCGCTGGATGGATCAATTACTTGACGGACTCGATTATCTACACACGCAAAATCCGCCGATCTATCACCGCGATCTGAAACCGCAAAATTTGAAGATCACGCCGCGCGGCAAAATCAAACTGCTTGATTTCGGGATTGCCAAAGGCGGTGCCGAAGCGCCGAATTCGACGACGATCAACAATCAGACTTTTGTTGCCGCAACGCTCAATTATTCGCCGATCGAACAGATCTTCCGCGTTCTTGATCCGGTTTTCCGCGAAGTTTTGACACAAAGATTTGAAGAACGAATTCGGGCCGTACTGCTGCAAAATGCCGATGCGCGCAGCGACATCTATGCTTTAGGCGCGACCTTTTATCATCTCCTGACCGGAGTTTTGCCGATTGATTCGTTAAAAAGAACGCTCGAAGTCTGGTCAAACAAGCCGGATCCGCTTGCCAATCCAATGTCTTTGAATAACCGGATTCCGCCCGAAATATCGAATCTCTTGTTGAAATCAATGGACGTTGATTACGAAAAGCGTTTTGTTTCGGCACTCGAAATGCAGCAGGCTTTGCAGGAAGCAATTGCCGGTATCAAAGCACGTGAAGCGAATCAAATGGAACACACGCTCAGGCTTTCGGATAAAGATTCCCGGGCAATTGAACAAGAACGCCTGCGTTTGATCGAAGAGCAAAGACAACAGCAAACGCGGCTCGGCGGCGACCAACCATTTCAAGATGCGGCGACCCAACAAATTCCCGTTGAAAAACTAAATCTGAACCCGCCGCCGATTTCCGAACAAACAATTCAAGGCAGCGGCTATCAGCAAAATTTCGGGCAAATGACCGGCGGCGCGGTTCCGCCTCCGAACAGTCCCTATAATACCGGCGGTCAGCCGCCTCCGAACAG
>JANLTD010001149.1:0-3578 GCA_031362765.1 Acidobacteriota bacterium
CGATGAAAACGAAGGCAAACAATGGAACGCGAATCCGCAAATCCAGGCCTTTATGAAGAAAAACGGCATCAAGGATAATCACGCACTGCAAACCTATTTCAACAAACGGCTGCTCAAATTTTTACAAAAAGGCGGCAAAATTATGATGGGTTGGGATGAAATTTTTCAGCCGGATCTGCCAAAAAACGTCGTCATTCATTCATGGCGCGGACAAAAGGCTCTTGCCGAAGCTGCGAAACAAGGTTCCAGCGGGGTTTTATCGAACGGTTATTACATTGATCTGATGTTTCCCGCGTCGCAGCATTACGTTGTTGATCCGCTTCCGGCTGATACGACATTGACCGGAGAAGAACAAAAAAGAATCCTCGGCGGCGAAGCGACGATGTGGAGCGAATGGGTTTCGCCCGAAACGATAGATTCGCGGATCTGGCCGCGCACCGCCGCGATCGCCGAGCGTTTCTGGTCGCCGCGCGAAGTCAACGACGTTGACGATATGTATCGCCGTCTTGACGTTATCAGCACGCAGCTTGAAGGCGTCGGTTTGACGCATCGCAAAAATCAGGCGATGCTGATTCGCCGTCTGGCGAATAACCAAGATATTTCCGCTTTGCAAACTCTGGTTTCTCTCATTGAACCTGTCAAAGTGTACAAGCGTTTTCAAGTCCGCCCGCAGTCAATGCTTTCACCGCTGACGGGATTGGTTGACGCAGCGCAATCCGATGCCGACGGCGCGCGAAAATTTAATAAATTAGTGCAAACAAAAGATCTTCGGAATACTTCGCTGGTTTTGAACGTAATTTTTGCGGAGTGGAAAAACAGCGGAGTAGCGCTTAAAATACAAATCGAAAACGCGCCGGCTTTGATGGAAGCAAAACAGCTTGCGTCCGATTTGCAGACTTTGGGCGAGATTGGTTTGGAAACGACAGAATTTTTACAAACAGGCAAAACTTCGAGCGCAGAGTGGCGCGCGGCAAAACTGAAAATGCTCGTTGAAATCGGTCAACAAAAAGCGGCGTTGGAATTTCAGGTTATCGAATCAATGAAAATTTTGGTCAACGCGACCGGCGGAAATTAGATAAAGCGGCGAAAGAAACGCGAATTTATCAATTTTTAATTATCAAATATGGATAAATAGAACTTGAGAGAAAACGAAAATGAACGACAAAGTTTTGGCAGGAATAGACATTGGCGGAACGAAAATAGCCACTGCGCTCCAAACTCTCGGCGGCGAACGAATTGCTTCGCGCCGTTTGCCAACTCAAGTCAGTCTTGGTCCGCATAAAATACTGGAAAATACTTTACAGGCAATCACCTCAATGCTTGTGGAAACTAAAGCAACTCTGATGGCGGTCGGCATTGGTTGTCCGGGTCCGATCGACATCGAGCACGGCCTTGTTTTATCGCCGACCAATCTACCTGACTGGATTGATTTTCCGATCGTCGAACTTGTTGATAAGAAATTCGGCGTTCCGATCCTTCTTGATAATGATGCGAATGCCGCCGCGCTCGGCGAATATTTTTACGGCGCGGGACGCGGCTTTAAAGACATTCTTTATGTGACGATCTCGACCGGCATTGGCGGCGCGATCATCTGCAACGGTCAGCTTCATCACGGTTTCCACGCCAGCGCGGGCGAGGTCGGTCACACGATCGTCAAGCCTGACGGAATTCGTTGCCGTTGCGGCATCTCCGGTTGTTTGGAAACGATCTGTTCGGGCTTGAGCATTGCCCGGCGAATGAAAGAAACGCTATCTGCCCGAAACGGAAAACAAATTGAAGATCTCGATGAAATAACCGCTGAAACCGTTGTCGAAGCGGTCAAAAACGGGGACGAAATTGCACTTTCGATTTGGGACGAAACGATCAAATATCTGTCAATCGGGGTCGGCAACGCAATTACGCTGATCGCGCCCGAAGCCGTTATAATCGGCGGCGGTGTCGCATCGGCGGGCGAGCTTTTGCTGGAACCGCTGCGGCGTGAAATTCGCAAAAATGTGACGATGCTTCCGATTGAAAAAGTTGAAATTCTAAAGGCTTCATTGGGAAGCGAAAGCGGTGTTTGCGGAGCGCTGATACTGGCACAAAATGCATATGAAAAAAATTACGAAAATGTCCGATGATCAAAAACTTACACGGCGCAAATTTTTGGAAATCGGGCTTTCAGGCGCGGCTTTGCTGATGATTGCCCAAAACACAAAAGCGCAAATGAAAAAAACTTCAAAAGAAATGCTGCTTTACATCGGCACCTATACTTCGTCGGGCAAGAGCGAAGGCATTTACGTTCACAAATTTAACGCGGAAACCGGCAAACTGACAGCTTTGTTCACTGTCAAAGACGTTGCCGAGCCGTCTTTTCTGACGATTGATAACAACAGAAAATACCTTTATGCCGTCAATGAACTGCTTGAGTTTGAAGGCGCAAAAAGCGGCGCGGTGAGCGCGTTTGCGATTGACCAAAAGACGGGCAATTTACAGTTCTTAAATAAACAGCCGAGTCTCGGCGGCGCGCCGTGTTTTATCACAACCAGCGAAAATAACAAATTCGCGCTGGTTGCCAATTATCTTGGCGGAAATGTTTCGGTCTTTCCGATCGAAAAAGACGGAAAACTCGGCGCATCGGTTGATTTGGCTCAGCATACGGGTTTTGGTCCGAATAAAGACCGGCAAGAAGCGCCGCACGCGCATTCGATTACGCTGGACCGCAACAATCGTTTCGCGTTTGCCGCTGATCTGGGCATTGATAAGCTGATGATTTACCGGTTTGACGATAAAACCGGCAAACTCAAACCGAACGAAGCGCAGCCGTTTTTCCAAACGAAGCCAGGGGCCGGGCCGCGTCATTTTTCGTTTCATCCGAACGGCAAAATGGCATTTCTGATCAACGAGCTCGACACGACGATCACTTCGCTCAGCTATCACGAAAAGCTCGGAACATTAAAGGAAATTCAGACAGTTCCGACGCTTCCCGCGGGTGTGTCAGGCGTTGGGGCATCGTGCGCGGACA
Source organism: Acidobacteriota bacterium (assembly GCA_031362765.1). Lineage (GTDB taxonomy): Bacteria > Acidobacteriota > Blastocatellia > Pyrinomonadales > Pyrinomonadaceae > JAFDVJ01. The sequence goes on from JANLTD010001149.1 coordinate 3,005, forward strand.
TTCACGTTTCGCCGAACGGAAAGTTTCTTTACGGCTCAAATCGCGGACATAACAGTATTGTTTCCTATAAGATTGACGAAAATACAGGAAAACTCGAATACATCGAACACGTTTCGACGGGCGGAAAGAAACCGCGCAATTTTGCAATTGCGCCCGACGGGAAATTTCTTCTGGTCGCAAATCAGGAGTCGGACAATGTTGTGATTTTCCGGATTGACGAAAAAACAGGGAAACTACGGGCAACCGGTGAAAGCGTGCAAGTCCCCGTTCCGGTTTGTTTGAAGTTCATTCCGGCTTTTACGAATTGAAAAAAGGTGAAAATTATGAAGAAGAAAGCCTAGCGCAGAAGCGCTGATAATGACGGCCAAAAAAGCAAACTCCGAGTTTTGAGATTGAAAACCAAGAAGCGTAGCTAAACCTAATCCAGCAATGAAAGTCGCTCCAGCAGACAGCCCATCCATATTATCTACAAGGTTCAGAGAGTTGGTCATTCCAACAATCCAAATCACGGTCAGTGCGATTGCTGGGACCGGGAATGGTATCGGGAGAATAAATCCTTGTGAAACAACATAAG
>JANLTD010001159.1:0-2097 GCA_031362765.1 Acidobacteriota bacterium
CTTATGTTCTCGGCGATGGCCTCATCGTAACGACGGGCATAATACAATGTCTGACCGTAGATCCTATGATTAAGAACTGATGCGGGGTCAAGGTCAATGGCAGTCTTGATCTCCCCGATCGCTTCGTCAGATCGGCCGGTAAAACTTAGAAGCAGGGCGTACATCCGGTGAACCTGGGAAGAATTGGGGTTTAGTTCGATGGCCCGTTTGTGTTCGCGCTCAGCCTGCGCAAAATCCCATTCAAAGTTGACCTTTATTTCTCCTAAATACGAATGCGCTTCAGCCAGATTGTCATCAATTGTCAATGCCTTTTCTATCGCGGTTTTCGCTTTGAGATATTGTTCGGTCGAATTGCCGCCGCCGCCCACAAACGCAACGGCAGTATGAACATTTGCCAATCCTGCGTATGCGGGTGCGTAGTTCGGGTCCAGTTTGACGGCTTGCTCGAAATATTCAATCGCTTTTTTGGCATCATCACGGGTTAGTTTGTCCGCCAAAGCCGCGCCTAGCAGATAAAGCCGATACGCTTCTTCGTTAGTCGTGTAACGCTTTGCCGAAAAGTTGTTCGGCTCTCAATTTAATCGTTTCAAAAGCAATTGACCGATATTTGCCACGACCGCATCCTGAACGGAAAAAATACTTGAATTTTCTTGCTCGACTTGGAAAACTTCTTCAACCAAACCGCTTTGGACATTAATCAACTGCGAAGTAATGCGGATTTTGCCGCCCAAGATTTGATAATTTGACCCGAGAACATAATCAACTTTCTGCTCACGCCCGGCGGCGATTGCGTCTTGTTCAATATCCGCGTATTGGCGCGTCGCGCTCAAAGGTCGGACGATTAAGCCTTTTGCCGAACTGAGTTTGTTAATCAAAGAATCCGCAATGCCGAATTCATAAATCGGTTCGCGGTTTTCCGCCGTTAAGGGTTTTAATGGCAAAACGGCGATTGATTTGACATCGTTTGGTTTGACGGAAGATTCGGATTGACGATTGAAGGACAACAGGAAAATCAGAGAAACCGCGCTCACAAAACCGACGGCGAAGAGGATTAGACGCGGGGACGGAGAGACGCTGAGACGCTGAGACGCTGAGACAGGGAGACGCGGCGATTCCTCGCTAACCTTCTCTCCGTCTCTTCGTCTCTCCGTCTCTCCGTCTCCGAAAGGGACTTCCGTAACTTTGGCAACAAAGCGATAACCTTTTTTCGCGACCGTTTCGATAAATTTATTGCCGTTTTCGTCTTCGCCCAAAACTTTGCGGAGCGTGTGAACAATTCGCGCAATATTCGCTTCTTCGACAAATGAATCCGACCAGACAACCCGCAAAAGCTCATCTTTTTCAACCAGATGACCATTGTGTTCGACCAGCACGGCAAGCTCATCGAAAACCTTCGGCGTGAGCGGTACGGCTTCGGTATTATGGAATAATTGACGCTCTTCGACATCGAGCCGAAACGACTTAAACCGATAAAAATGCTTCTCTTCACCATTCATTTCGAACTCCGAGAAATTTAGGAGAAAATTAGGAAAATTTTCCAAAGACATATATAACCTCCGATGTTTATTGTGGAACTGCATAAAGCAAAACGTCGGTTGTTTAAAGACTTTGGGTAATTAAGCTAAAGAACCCTTGAATTATAACAGCCGACGCAATAATTAGAAAGCAAAAATGGAGACATTTATGAACAAGATAAAATTTACAACGCGGCTTTTTGTCGTCGCTTCAATAATTTTCACATTAGCCGCTTTCAATAGGACAAATCGGGCGCATTCGGAGGCAGTAGTCGATGCTTATCTTTATTCGATTTCCGATTCGCCCGATTCGACAAAATTCAGTTTTGTGAGCTTGGCTGTCGTTAATGTCACGAACATCGAGGAACTTTACGCCGCCGTTAATAATTCCGCGAACGCGGGAAACCAAATTGTTATCGCGCCCGGCGTTTATATGCTTTCCGTCAATGACGCAAGCGGCGCGGCGCGACCGAATGCCGGGCGGCTCGAATTGCAGGAAAATATGTCTCTGCGCGGCGTGGTCGGTGATCGCGGCGCGGTGGTTATTGATGCGATTAATTTGCCGTTCGATTCATTTGACAAC
>JANLTD010001167.1:0-5971 GCA_031362765.1 Acidobacteriota bacterium
AGCGCGCTCGTCCGCGAAGACGGTTCGCTTTCGATTTTGCGGGCATTCATTCCGCGCGAACTGGAAATTTTGGCGGAAAATGCAAAATTGGAAAATATCTCGGTGAAAAGACATTTTCCGTTTCGTCTGGTTTTAAGCGCGAGCTGAAATTTTTTCCTTTTCTGCTGCGGCGATATGTTTAGCGGTGTCAACATAATGCCGAAAGCGCGAAACTTTGCCGTCTTGATCAAAAGTCCAAAGATGAATTTCCTCGTCGCTGAAATTCGCCGTGACGATTTCAATTTCCGCCGCAACCTGATTTGCGCCTTCCATCACGGACAAAACCTTAAACTCCGTGATGCCCAATTTTGCGACTTCCTGAAAAAAATCGATAACGCCCTCGACGCCTTTTTTATAACGCAAATACGGCACATCGGCTTTTTGAACCGAATTGTCCGCCCATAATTCCCAATCAACATCATCCGCAAGGTGCGATAAGATCTTCGGCACATCGCCTTTGCCGAATGCTTCATAAATTTCTTTTACCGTTAACAAATTACTCATAAATCTTTTACCTTTTCAATTAAATTAATCCTTCCTTTTGTAATTTCGCTAAATGAGCCGAAACGGATTTAACCGCCAGTAAAAAAAGTTCGGGCTTCAAATTTTGATAAACGATCTCCGCGATCTCGTCGGGACTCGCCGCGCCTTTTTGAAATGCGTCTAAAACCTGACTTTCTCGTTCCAAACGATGCGCGATATATTCTTCGATTTTGCCGACCGCGTCGAATATAGCCGAGCCGTGCGAACCGCAAAGATGCCGCAAATTCGGTAAATTTTTCATCATTTCGAGCGACTTAAGATAATCGGTCATATCGCCTTCGGGCGGCGCGATGACAACGGTTCCGGCGCCGACGACATTATCAGATGAGAGCAGAAAACCGCGAGTTTCATCATAAAATACGAGATGTCCGCGCGCGTGTCCGGGTGTATGAAGTGCTTTGATTTCAAACTCCGCGCCGGATTCGTCTTTTAATTTGATGATTTCGCCGTCTTCGATAAATTTTTGAAATTTGACTTTTCCGATCAAACTTTCCGCGGTAATTTTGTGCGCCGAAATCGGAACTTCAAGACCGAATCTCACGCGGAGATGATTTTGCAAAGCCATTTCGCCGCCAAAATGGTCAAGGTGCAGATGCGAAACGATAATTTCATTGCAAACAAAACCTTTTTCGATAAAAGAGCCAGTTAATTCAAAAAGTTTTGCCTGTTCCGATTCATCTTTAGTAGCCGCATCAATGACGACAAATTCTTTTCGTCCGGCAATAAAACAATTTGTATGTGTCGCGGGCGGCAATGTTTCGGTTCTTAGCGGAAAGCAAATAATGCGCGGATTGAGTTCGATATAATCTATGTTGCCGTCGCAGTTTTGCGATTTTTTAAGTAAATTTTTACCGCAGAGGCGCAAAGACGCAGAGATATTTTTTGTATTTTCCTTAGTTTCTTGGCGTCTTGGTGGTAAAAAAGTTTTCAGTTCTTGTAACGAGATCAGAACTGGCGGCGAGACCAAAACTTCCGAATTTGCCCAACGCGCCAAAGCAGATTCGGGCGTGATAAATTCAGGCGCGAGCATCTCTGTAATTGCGGCGTAAGGAGCTTGTTTCGACGGGCATTTAACGATAAAAAACCGCGTCTTAAAGCGCACCGGCGAAAATTGCGGCGTCGTCCAATAACCCGTGTAATTGAAATCTTCGGCGTCGATCCATAAATTCCAGTCCGAAAGTATTTCACCGAAATTGCTTCTGCCGGAAATCAAATCGTCGTGCAGCGAAGCGCGTTGCCCTTTTGTCAATTTTTCGCCATTGCGAACCAGCAAAATGCCAACCTCTTCAAAGATCTCGCGTGCCGCACAAACAATAAATTTCGCAAGATTCGCGTCACTGCAATTTTTAACGTCTATCCGACTGTCCTCTTCGTCCGTTTTCCCGCCGGGAAAAGCGTGCCAGCCGCCGAGAAAAGCGATTTTCGGATTGCGCTGCGCCCAGAGAACTCGGGACAAATCTTGATTCAATAAAATGACGGCGGCAGCGTCGCGCGGTGTTGCTGATTTTTGATTCACGTCGGATATATTAATGCAAAACAGTCAGAACCGCCTGCGGTAGAGGGACGTTTAAGTTAAAAATAAAAAAAAATTCCTTTCAGAAAATTAAACCATCTGCGACAGCAGGCGGTTCTGACAAAACTATCAATCAAACATTCCGAGTTTTGCCAATTGCGTCAGACTTTCTTCGAGCCATTCGGGGAGGTCCTTCAAAAGGGTTTCCCGATCTTCAATTTCTTCGCTTTGTTCGATAAATTCGCGCATTTCCGACAAAATTTGTTCATGCTTTCGAGTGCCGTCGCAAATTTGGAGCAGATGACGTGAGATCGCGTCTTCGATCTCTACATCGAGATTCAAAAGCGTCAAAACATTTTTGGCTTGCGGAAGCTGCCAAATTGCCAACTTGTTGACCCGCGGTGCTTCGCCCGCTTCGGTTGATGCTTGGGGCTGAAAAAGATGGAGTTCGACCAAATTCGTTCCGCGACAGATTTGCAGAAAGATGACGCTGGCAATATGAAATTGTTCGTCCCAATTTTGAGTTTTATAACCTTGACCAATAATGGTTTCTTTGGCTTTTTGCAAAAGTTTAGGCAAAGAGATCGTCTGTCCCCAAATCTGTCCGAGATGAATCAGCGCGGCTTTCGTTAAAGGGTGATCGATCTCGATACCGACACCTTTCAGACCGACAAATTTTTCAACCTTTTGCGTTACAAGATCGGTTTTTTGCGCTCTGGGACGAATCGAAGAAGCAACGAGAAAATTTTTCATCGTCGACGGTTTAGGATTGCGGTTTAGTTTAACTTCTTCGCGACAGAAAAGCGTCTGACGAAAAATGCGCCCGCGAAAAAAGTCGAGATATTGTTCGCGTTCAATAATATCGTCAATTGATTCGATAAATTCGCGTGCCTCGCTTGATAAACTTTGCGTTCCCATCGCGGGAAGTTCGGCTTCGGCGAGATATTGTAAATTGTTCTTTTTCAGCAGTTCAACGAATTCGTGAAAGTAAAAAGCCTGATTGATGTCCGATAGATCGTCGTGAAAAATGTCCGCCGCGTCGTGTTCAAAATGGCGTTTTAATTCGCTTTGAAGAATCGGCGCAAAGATTTCCTTTTCGGTCGTGTTTTCGGCAAGAAAAGCGAGAAACGAAATAGATTTGCCGACTTTTTCGAGCGGTTCATCAAAATGTTTCGAGTGAAAACGCATCATTTTTTGCACCATCTCGCGGTGATGCGCTCCCGGAAAAGCACTGTAGCTGATGTAACCGACGCCCGATTCCGCTAAAAATTCGCGGCAGAGCGCGAGAGTCTTTTCGCGAACAAAATCCGGGACCCACGAAAAAAGTCCGTGTGCAATAACGTAATCAAATTTACCGAACTGCTCAACGGACATTTTCATCACGTCCATTTGAAAAAACTCGATGTTCGATAAATTTAATTCTTCGGCAGATCGTTTCGCGTCGATAATATGATTTTCCGCAAGATCAACGCCCACAAATTTGGCGTTGGGAAGATTAAACGCGTGCGAAATAAGATTGCTGCCGTTGCCGCATCCGAGTTCGAGCACGCGGCACGTTTCGACCTTGGCTGGCTTCATTCCGAATAGCGTCGCCTGTGTTGCAAGTCTGTCAGGATGCGTCTGCAAAAAAAACTTGCTCGAATACGGCATTAAATCGTACGAAAAGATTTCCTTCATTTTCCCTCCGAAAAAACGTTTATCTTGCGAATTTACCACAGATTTAAAACATTTTGCCTACGAAATACACGAATTAAACGAAATTTTGAAATTAATCTTTTCATGTTTTTCGTGTATTTCGCAAGCAAATGATTGAAAGCTTCTCAATTCAGATCGAACAGTAAAAATTCAGTTTCGTCCGTCAATGCTTTGATTTTAAGAATTGTTTCATCGCTGACCGCGGCACCATCGCCTTGCGTTAAAGTTTCATCGTTAAGAGCAATCGAACCCTCGATGATTTGAATCCAGGCGTGCCGATTTTCGGCGAGTTCGTGGTCAACCGTTTCATCTTTTGCAAGAATCGAACTAAAAAGCTTCACGTCCTGGTGAATCGTCACCGAACCGTCAGTTCCGGCGCGCGAAGCGACCAATTTTAACTTGCCTTGCTTTTCTTCGGGCGGAAAAAAGGTTTGCTCATAACTCGGCGTCAGATCTTTTTCCTCGGGCAGAATCCAGATCTGCAAAAGATGCGTCCTGTCGGTCGGCGAACTGTATTCGCTATGCAAAATTCCGGTTCCGGCGCTCATTCTTTGAACCTCGTTCGGTAAGATCGTTGTCCCGTTTCCCATCGAATCTTTATGCGAAAGTTCGCCGTCGATCACATAAGTAATGATTTCCATATCCGCGTGGCCGTGCGTCGGAAAGCCTTGATCGGGGGCGATAAAATCTTCGTTGATGACGCGCAGACTGCGAAAACCCATAAATCGCGGGTCGTAATAATTGCTGAATGAAAATGTGTAATTCGTGTCGAGCCAACCGTAATCGGCGTGACCGCGTTCGCTGTTTCGTCTGATATTGATCATTTTATTTTTCCTCTTGTTAAACGTTTTGTGTCGATTTTTCCAACTTATGAATCAATCTTACAAGAGAAACAGTCAGTTGTAGTCATCAATTCCGATGAGGTTCTTCTCATACTTTCGGGTGAAGAAAAAAATTCTTAACGCAACGACGCAGACTCGCAACGACGCAAAGTTATTTAGGGATTTTCATAAACGATCGATAGAAAACTCTGCGCCCCGCGGTTTTGGTTTAAAAACTACAAATGAATTCTCACCAAACCGCGCCGGATGGCGAGCGTGGCGGCGGAAGTTCGATCAGAAACGCCGAGCTTTTCAAAGACGTTCTTGACATGAGTTTTGACGGTGTTTTCCGAAACGTTCAGATCATAAGCTATTTCCTTATTCGATTTTCCGGCGACAACGGCGCCCAAAATCTTTGTTTCGGTCGGCGTCAATTCTTCTTGTCCGATATATTCGCTGAGGATTTCGGCAATATCGCTCGGAATATATTTTTTGCCGGACTTCACGACACGAATTGCTTTGACGAGTTCGGCGGGCGAAATATCTTTGCAAATATAACCCAACGCGCCTTTTTTCAGGGCTTTGCTGATTTCCGCGTCGCCTGCCGTATCAGCCAGAACGAGAATGCGCGAGCGTTTTTCTTCAGCGAAATAATCGTCCAAAGTATCGATCGCGCACGAATCGGGCAGGCGCAAACTCAAAATGATGACGTCCGGTTTTAATTGCCGAAACAGTTCGATACCTATTGCGCCTGAATCTGCCTCGCCAACAATTTCAAAATTGTTTTGCGATTCGAGAATTGTTCTGATGCCGATTCGCGTGAGAGTTTGGTTTTCGATCAGCAAAACCCGAATCGAATTTTGCGCCGTGTTATTCGTCATTCTTCGATTTTAACCGAAATCCGCCAAAAAGATGCAAGATCGTTCCGCCTAAAATCGTGTAAAGACCGAAACGGCTGGCGTCGGAGAAGTGCTGAGTTGAATAAGTTTCATAAAAAAAGGCGGAGATCAGCAGAATAGTCCCGGTAAAAAGTAAAAGCGAGCCGAAAATTTGCAGAGATCTTCGCCAAATCTGTGCGTGAATTTTGAGATAAAGTCCGAGCAAAATATGTGCAAAAGCCGAAAGCAAAATATAAATATGCCGCGAACGCATCAAAATACGCAGTTCCTGCGGAATGATCTTCGGTATTATCGTTTTCATCGTCTTTTTGATAACAGGAAAATTTATGCGTGTGGATTTTCCCGACAAGGAGATCATTCCGCAGGAACTGCGTATTTTGATGCGTTCGCGGCATATTTATATTTTGCTTTCGGCTTTTGCACATATTTTGCTCGGACTTTATCTCAAAATTCACGCACAG
>JANLTD010001185.1:0-3034 GCA_031362765.1 Acidobacteriota bacterium
GACGGGCATTGGCGGAACTGGCAAAACCAAACTTGCGAAAGCGGTCGCGAGAGAATTATTGCCGGATTTCAAAGACGGCGTTTTTTTCATCGGACTTGCCGCCATCACCAATCCAGAATTGGTCGCTTCGACAGTTGCACAACCGCTCGGCGTTAATGAAGCCGGCGGCAAGCCGATTTTGGAGGTCTTGAAAGATTTCTTGCACAAGAAAAATCTGTTGCTGGTCATTGATAACTTCGAGCAGGTGATTGATGCCGCGCCAATTATCGCCGAACTAATTGCCGCCGCCAAAGGGCTGAAAATTCTAATTACGAGCCGCGTCCTTTTGCATTTGAGTACGGAGCGTGAATTTATCGTTTCGCCGCTTGCCGTGCCTTCGGAATTTTCGAAGATCTCGCTTGAAGAATTCTCAAAATACGAAGCGATAAAATTATTCGTCGAAAGAGCGCAAAAGGCAAAGCCGAGTTTTGCCCTAATCGAAGAAAACGCACGCTGCGTCGGGGAGATTTGTGCGCGGCTCGACGGGTTGCCGCTGGCGATCGAACTCGCGGCGGCGCGGATAAAAATTCTTTCATCATCTGCGATTCTCGCCAAACTGGAAAATCGTTTGAAGTTTCTAACGGGCGGAGCGCGCGATTTGCCCGCTCGCCAACAAACGATGCGCGGCGCGATTGAATGGAGCTATGACCTGTTGAATGAAAATGAAAAAACCTTGTTTCGTCGGTTAGCGGTTTTTGTGGGCGGTTTTGAATTTGAAACGGCGGAAGCAGTTTGCCAAGATTACGAATCACCGATTACAAATGACCAATCGCCAAAAATCGAAATTGATGTTTTGGACTGTATTACTTCATTGATTGATAAAAGTTTGCTTGTTTCAAAAGAACAATCAAACGGAGATGTTCGCTTTCGGATGCTCGAAGTGGTTCGTGAATACGCACGGGAGGTTTTGGTTGCAGAGAATGAGGCGGAAACGCTCAAGCGCAGTCACGCTGATTACTTTCTCGCCCTCGGCGAAACAGCCGAACCGCATTTGGAGAGTGAGAAATCGGTCGAATGGCTCAATCGTCTGGAAGATGAACACGATAATCTGCGCTCCGCGCTTGCCTGGTTATTGGAATATGAGGCCGAAAAAGCGGCACGCTTGGCGGCGGCGATCCGACGTTTATGGGCTGTTCACAGTCATTTGACGGAAGGACGCGGTTGGCTCCAGGCGGCATTGAATAAAAGCGATGGATCTCCCTTTAGCATTAGATTCAAATTACTGAATTGGCTCAGTATGTTTGCAAGACAGCAAGGTGATTATGAAACAGCCCGGAAAGCGAACGACGAAGGTTTGGCGGCTGGTAAATCGGCGGGTGATAAACGGCAGATTAGTTTAACTACCAGATGTTTAGGTACATTGGCGTATCTGCAGCAAAGTAATTTCGTATTGGCAAGAAAGTTTTATGAAGAAGGATTGACGATCAGCCGTGAGATCGAAGATTTGAGGGGAATTGCCATGTCACTTATCTTTTTAGGAGATATGTCCCGCGTAGAGGGTAAAATGAAAGAGGCGCGTCCGCATTTTGAAGAAGCGCTGGCAATTTTTATCCAACTTGAAGATAGACACCTGACGAGTTGCACTCTGGTTGGTTTAGGAAACATTGCATTTGCAGAAGGCGATTACCAAGCCGGACATTCGTTTTATACGAAATCATTAATTTTGGTCCGCCAATTAGGAGAAAAATCGCTTCTTTCTTATATACTGGATGGATTTGCAGCGCTTGCGACCAAGAGTGGAGATGTTGAACAGGCGGCACAATTGGCAGCGGCGGCGGAACAACTGCGCGAATCAATCGGGTTCGTAAGTGAACTTGTCGAATTACAATTCCGCGACAACTATCTTTCGGAATTACGCGCCATGATGAGTCAAGAAGAGTTCAACGCTACTTCGGAAAAAGGACGCGAGCTAAAAATGGAAGAAATTCTTGGTTTGATTGAAGTTCAATCTTAATTGAGATAGAAAATATAAAAATCTGAACGCGTAACCAATAAAATTCATTTGGAAACTTTCAAAGACTGTTCTAGTATTGAATTTGGTAATAAGTTGCCTTTATTTATGTTCGATTTTCAGCGAAAAAACCATTACGACTTCGGATTTGTTTCCGTTACCGATGACCGCGACATTGAAGTTCAGCAACTAAAACGCGAATCGCGTCAGGGTCTTTGGTCGGAAAGCATTAAACTCTTGCGCGACGTTTTTTTGATCATCATCGTTTTTATTCTTTTCGGCGTTTTTGTCGCGCAACCTGTTGTCGTTGAAGGAACTTCGATGGTTCCGCAACTTCACGACGGCGAACGCCTGCTCGTCAACAAACTGATCTATTACAAAATTCAAAGCGTCAGTTGGGGACATATCGAACGCGGCGACATCGTGGTTTTTTGGTTTCCCAACGATCCCGATAAATCTTATGTCAAACGCGTCATTGGATTGCCGGGCGAAGCGGTCGAAATGCGAAACGGCAGAGTTTATATTGACGGACAGGAATTAAACGAAAGCTATCTCGACACCGAGCATAATAAAACTTTGCCGTCTTTTCCGACCAAAAAAGTTGACGCGCATCATTATTTCGTCATGGGCGACAACCGCGATAATTCTTCCGATTCGCGTTATTGGGGTCTGGTTCCGGAAAAATACATCTACGGTAAAGCATTTTTCCGCTACTGGCAGCCGAGCAGTGTCGGATTTCTGCAGCACGGCGAATATAATATCCAGGAACCGAAAAAGACGGAAGATTTTCGCGCCGAAAGTGACGACGAAAATAAATAAAATATAAACCGCAGAGACGCAGAGAACCCTGAGTTTTAAATACCAGGTTTGGAAATTATCTTTGTTACTTTTGCTTTTATCATATCTTCTCAGCGTCTCTGCGGTAAATAAATCATTAAATGAATTTGGCAAAAAAAGCGATTTTGGTTCTTGAAGATGGGCGCACCTTTCGCGGTGTATCTTTTGGCGCGGAAGGCGAAACGTTCGGCGAACTTGTTTTCAATA
>JANLTD010001196.1:0-2096 GCA_031362765.1 Acidobacteriota bacterium
CAAAATTCTTAACTGGTGAAGCTGGTGAATGGTTTCGATGCCTTCGGCGACGACATCTAATTTCAAGGTTTTTGCCAGCGCGATGATCGTCCGGACTATTTCACCGTTCTCGCTGCCGTCTTCCATCGTGCTGACGAATGAACGGTCAACTTTGAGCGTGTCGATCGGAAAACGATGCAGATAGCTAAGTGATGAATAGCCCGTCCCAAAATCGTCTATCGAAAGATTGACACCGAGTGCGCGAAGCTGTTTGAGCATCATGATCGTTTTCTCGGCGTCTTCCATCACCGCGCTTTCCGTGATTTCAAGTTTCAGGCACGCCGGATCAACGCCTGTTTCTTTAATTATCCATCCGATTTGCTCGACAATATCGCTCTGTGCGAAATGCTTGCCCGAAAGATTGACACTCATTATCAATGATTTATTAAGCGGCGAAAGCGCTTGCCATTTAACGAGCTGCGCACAGGATTTTTGCAAGATCCAGAGCGTCAGCGGCACAATCAGATTCGTTTCTTCGGAAACCGGAATAAATTCACTCGGCGGAACAATACCGCGCTGCGGATGATTCCAGCGCATCAGAACTTCGAAGCCCTTTAGTCTCATCGTTGCGAGATCAATGATCGGTTGGTAATAGGCGAGCATTTCGTCGCGTTCGATCGCGTGGCGCAAATCGGTTTCGATCTGCAGTAAAGTGACGGCGCGAATATGCATCGTCTGATCAAAAACCGTGTAATTTTCGTTACGGTTTTTGGCGTAATACATTGCAATGTCGGCATCGCGCAGCATATCTTCGGCTTCTTCGTAATTCGGATCATTGACGGCGATCCCGATGCTGACACTGGTAAAAACACGCCGTCCGCTTAAAGTGAACGGCGTCAGAAGTCGGCGGCGCACTAAATCTGCAAAATGAACTGCGTCGTCAACCATTGCCAGATCGTTTAAGATGATGCCGAATTCGTCCCCGCTAAAACGCGCAACGAGATCGCCTTCGCGAATTAACGAAGATAAACGCTGGGCGACGTGATTGATCAACCGATCGCCCGCCAGATGACCAAGACTATCATTGATGGTTTTGAAACGGTTGAGGTCTAAAAACAGCACGGCGAATTTCATATCGGGATGATGTTTTGATTTCTCAAGAAGAAATTTAAGCGAATCAATCAAAAAATTGCGGTTCGGTAAATCGGTCAACTCATCATGGAAAGCGGCGTGACGATACCGTTCGTGACTTTCGCGCAGGGCGTCCGCGCTGCGGTCTTGTTCGCGGATGTAATGCTGCAGCTCTTCGATGTGACGCTCGGATTGGTCGGTACGTTCGCGTTCGGCGAGTTCAGCTTTGCCGGCGGCATCTTTGATGTCATTCAAATAACGACGATAAGTCAGATAGATCAAAGCCGAAAAACCAATTGTCGCAGCTATCAGAAAAGGTTCGATCTCCTGAAATGCTTTGGTGAACAATCCGGCCGCAAAAGCTCCGGCAATATAGATCACCAAGGCATTGAAACAGTTTTCGTTCCAAACTTTCCAAAATGATTTGCCGTCCTTCGAGGCCGCAAAAATCGAAACCACGACAGAATTAAACACAAATTGCGCCAAAGCCATTAGGCAGAGTATTTTCGTAAGTTGGGTCAACGTACCGCTTACGGCAATCTCGTGAGCATAACCGAATAAATATCTCAAAACATAGACGGTTGCAAAAGTCGTGATCGCCGCTATCGCACAATTCAAAAATACCGTCTTTGTTCTGATCTTGATACCTTTACGCTTAAAATTCAGCGAAGTAAAGAGCGATTCAAGGGTCGCTATGAGGATCGCGACTTCGCCGCCGTAGTTCAAAAGTGCGATAAAGATCAGCGTATCGGAAATAGTGATATAAAGTTTTGTACGCGGTAGCTGGATTTGCAGATACGAGCTAAAAAATACGGTTAACAACGTAAAAACGGCAAGCCCTGCATCAATTTTTTCAAACGGAAATTGATACAGACAAAAAACCAGTGCAACTGCGCCTGAAAACAATGTCGCCCAGCTCAGAAGTTCAATTATTTTCGCTTTTTTTGTCACGTGTTTTAGTTTTTTTAATTATCGGTATTTAAGCG
>JANLTD010001220.1:0-2037 GCA_031362765.1 Acidobacteriota bacterium
CCTCGCGGACGGCTGACGGCGGAATCAATGAACGGCATTGGTATGACATCGGCGGCGGCGAATCGGGCTGGATCGCGCCGCATCCCGAAAATTCCGACATCATTTTTGCGGGCAGCTACGGCGGTTATCTGACACGCTATGATCGCCGGACCGAACAGCTCCGCGATATTAATGTTTATCCCGATAATCCGATGGGCGCGGGTGCCGAAGCGATGAAATACCGCTTTCAATGGAATTTTCCGATCCTTTTTTCACCGCACAAAACGGACGGCAAATACGCGCTTTATGCGGCCGCCAATGTTTTGTTCCGCTCGTTTGATGAAGGTCAATCGTGGGAAGCGATCTCGCCCGATCTGACCCGCAATGACAAATCAAAACAGGTTTCGACCGGCGGCCCGATCAGCAAGGATAATACGAGCGTCGAATACTATTGCACGATCTTTACGGTCGCCGAATCGCCGGTCACGCCGGGCGTGATCTGGGCCGGAAGCGACGACGGGCTCGTTCACGTGACCCGCGACGGCGGCAAGAACTGGGACAATGTGACGCCGAAAGATCTGCCCGAATGGATTCAGATCAACTCGATCGAGGCGTCGCCGTTTGACCCGGGCACGGCCTATTTCGCGGCAACCGCCTACAAATCCGACGATTACAAACCATACATCTACAAAACCACGGATTACGGCAAAAGCTGGAAAAAGATCGTCAACGGAATTCCGGCCGAAGCATTTACGCGGGTTGTCCGCCAGGACCCGAACCGGCGCGGTTTTCTCTATGCCGGAACGGAAACCGGATTGTATTATTCAGCCGATGACGGTGAAAACTGGGCTTCGCTGCAGTTGAATCTGCCGATCGTCCCGATCACCGATCTCGCGATCCAGAAACGTGAAGGCGATCTGATCGTCGCCACGCAGGGACGTTCTTTTTGGGTATTGGACAATCTGCCGGTTCTTTATCAGTTGGCAGATGCCCAAAAGGCGGAGGCTTTTCTATTCAAACCTGAAAACGCTTACCGGACGCCCGGTTTCGGCGGTTTCCAGATTCCCGCCGGCGCAACGCTCGGCGCCAATCCGCCAAATGGCGCGGTCATACAATACTATCTCAAGGAAAAACCCAAACAAGAGGTTTCGCTTGAGTTTTTGGACTCGAACGATAAATTGATCCGTAAATTCAGCGGCAAACCGGTCAAAGAAGGCGCACCGCCGGTGCCGCCGACTCCGGGTGCCGACCCGAGTTTGCCTTTGGAAACCAGTTTGAACCGTTTTATCTGGAATTATCGATACCCAAGCGCGACGACGCTGCCCGGTTTGATCTTCTGGGGCGGAAGTCTGAACGGCCCGCGGGTTGTGCCCGGAGATTATAAGGTGCGGCTGATGGTTGACGGCAAAGCAGTGGCGACCGAAAGTTTTTCGGTCAAACCGGATCCGCGATTGGCAACGACCGCCGAAGAATACGGGAAACAATTTGATCTTTTAATGAAGATCAACGGGAAACTCACGGAAATGCACGAAGCAATTCTGGAAATTCGGGATGTCCGCAAACAACTTGACGATCTGACGGCGCGGCTCAAACCCGATCAGAAAGACTTGAAGGACAAGGCTGCCGAGATCACAAAAAAACTGACGGCGGTTGAAGAAGAGCTGATGCAAACCAAGATTAAATCGTCGCAGGACGCGCTGAATTATCCGATCAAACTGAACAATAAGCTCGCAGCTTTAAGTTCGGTGATTGACGGCTCCGATTATGCGCCGACCAATCAAAGCTATATTGTGTACAACGATCTGACCGCGCGGATAGACGCCCAGATCGCGATTCTCGCGCGAATCAAGGCCCAAGATCTAGCGGCATTTAACAAAGCATTTGCCGAGAAAAATTTGCCGGTGATCGTTACAAAGAAATAAGTAATTTTGATTAAGGATAAAAGATCAGTGAACGTAAAAGAGTAATAAACCCGAGTTTTATGGCCGGTAATCTTAAAAATGGGACGCGGACAAACGCGGATTGAGCGGATTTACGCGGATTTCTAAAAAAACAGCG
>JANLTD010001235.1:0-9404 GCA_031362765.1 Acidobacteriota bacterium
ACGGCCTTCGCGGCGGAAATAATTTCCCGGAATTCGTCCGGCTGAATAAGTGGATTCGCGGTATTCGACGGTGAGCGGAAAGAAATCGAGTCCTTCTCGTGCGGTCCGTCCGCTGACGGTCGAATACCGCGAATCCACTTATTCCGCCGGACGAATTCCGGGAAATTATTTCCGCCGCGAAGGTCGTCCGAGCGAGAAAGAAACCTTAACCTGTCGTTTAATTGACCGTCCTGTGCGTCCGCTTTTTCCGGATGGTTATCGTTTTGAAACACAAATTATCTGCACGGTTATTTCCGCCGACACTGAAAACGATCCTGATGTGCTGGCAATCACCGGTGCTTCGTGTGCGCTGTATCTGTCGGACATTCCGTTTGAAAATCCAATCGCCGGGGTTCGGGTCGGTTTGATTGACGGAAAATATGTAATCAACCCGAGTTATGAGGAGCGGCGCGATTCGCAGTTGAATCTTGTCGTCGCGGGAACTGAGGAAGCGATCGTGATGGTCGAATCCGAAGCCAAAGAAGTTTCTGAAACAATTATGGTCGAGGCTTTGATGCTCGCGCACAAAGAGATCAAAAGGCTTTGTTTGTGGCAGCGAGAACTTTTCAAAGCGCTCGAAATTACCAAGCGCGAGTTCACCGTCGCGGTGCTCGACGAAACCATTACGGCGGAGGTCGAAAAGAATTATACGGACAAATTGCGAGCTGCGCTCGATTCGACCGGCAGGGATAAATTGACGACTTACGCGGGACTCGATGCTTTGAAAAAACAAGTCATCGAAAGCTATCCCGAAGATGAACCTGCCACGCGCGCAATGGCCGGAAAAGTTTTTTCGGCATTAAAAGAAAAGATCTTCCGCGACGATATGCTCGGTAACAAGCGGCGGCCGGACGGACGAAAATTCAGCGAGATTCGCCCGATTTCGTGCGAAGTTGGTTGGTTACCGCGTGTTCACGGCTCGGCGCTTTTTACGCGCGGCGAAACTCAGGCGATCGTCACGTCAACTTTGGGAACAAAGGACGACGAGCAATTTATGGACGATTTGGAAAAAGGCGATGTCAAACGCCGTTTTCTGCTGCATTACAATTTCCCGCCGTATTCGGTCGGAGAAACCGGCAGAGTCGGCTCATCATCGCGGCGTGAGATCGGCCACGGAAATCTCGCGCGGCGCGCTCTCGAAGCAGTTTTGCCGACGGAACAAGAATTTCCATACACGATCCGGATCGTTTCCGACATCACGGAATCAAATGGTTCGTCTTCGATGGCGTCAGTTTGCGGTGGTTGTCTAAGCTTAATGGACGCCGGCGTTCCGATCAAACGTCCCGTTGCGGGCGTTGCGATGGGTTTGGTGATGGAAGGGAACCGTTACGCGATCCTTTCTGATATCGCAGGAGCCGAAGACCATTACGGCGATATGGATTTTAAGGTTACCGGAACCGCCGAAGGCATTACCGCTTTGCAGATGGACATCAAGATCGGCGGCATCAATGCGATGATCTTGCAGGAAGCTCTCGAACAAGCCCGCAAAGGCCGCCTGCATATTTTGAGTATTATGACCGAGGCGATTGCCAAACCGCGCGAGGATATTTCGCCCTTTGCGCCGCGTATTATCACCATGCAGATCAATCCGGATAAGATCCGCGAAGTTATCGGGCCGGGCGGCAAAATGATCCGTTCGATCACGGAAGAAACCGGGGCGAAGATTGATATTTCCGACGACGGCACGATCAATATCGCAACCGCCGACGGTGAAGCGGCCCAAGCTGCGGTTGACCGGATCAAAGCGATCACTGCCGAAGCCGAAATCGGCGAAACTTATCTCGGAACTGTGATGCGAATTGTTGATTTCGGCGCGTTTGTCGAGATCTTCCCGGGATTCGAAGGACTTCTTCATATTTCGGAAATTTCGGATCGAAGAATCCGCGATGTTCGCGATGAATTGAAAGAAGGTCAGCAAGTGATGGTCAAGTGCATCGGTAAAGAGGGTAACAAAATAAAGCTTTCCCGCAAAGCCGTTTTGCAGCAGGAAAAAGCACAAGCCAACTAGAAGTCAATTCCGTGTTCCGGGCTTCGAGCGGAATACTTCGTTGATCCGGAACACGGAACCTGAATTAATAAAAAAGCAAAAGTCGCAAGTTATAGCGGAAATTTCTCCGCCCTTAACTTCCGACTTTTGCTTTTTTTTATACTTCGCGATGATTGCCGGAATAAGCAGCTTGTCATTTGTATTCGTCGTATAATACGCTTTTAAGTAGTCAAATTTGCATCGGCTGTATCCAAAAAGTCAGAACTGCAAGCAGTAGCGATCTGTTAAATGTAACTGATATTCAACCCGTCGCAACAGTTCAGGGTTCTGACTTTTTGCATCACTTTTAAGTGAAAACCGCATAAATTCAATCTTGAAACGCTTTGATCGGCGTAATTCATTTAGAAATTTCAACCAAATGCGTCGGCCGCGGCTTTCGGCGGGCGATATTCGAGGCCGGAAATGATATAAGCGAGTGACTGACGTTCTTCATCACTGATGCCGCCATCGGTATCAAATCGCTCATCGCCCGTCACCTCCGCAACTTGGGTGCATCGTGATATGAGTTTTGACCGGTTTCGTCCGCGCTCGCTGACCGTCATTCGGAACAGTATTTCGCTCAATTGCTCTAAACAGTCATCGAAAAACCGGCGGCTCGGTTGATTAATTAGCAGATCTCCGAGCGTATCGTTGAGCGGATGCCGTTCATCAATACCATCTTCGCGTGCCGCTTTGTAAATCAAGTGCTTTTCCCGCGTCGAGACAATACCGTGTCCCCATGCAACCTGGACAAGCGGGACGAGAAACAAGTGCCGCTGTTCGATCGTTAAATTACCGATTCCAAAATTTGCCGCCAATCTTGGCGAATGTTTCGGCTCGCGCCGCTTTGATGTCGAATTGTTCTTTTTGACAAATTTGTTCATAAAAAAATCTCCGTTTTGTAATTTGGTATTAAATGCATTATTGAGCGAAAAACTGTGCGAATTGCCAGACCGTTAAATTTCCTCGCGATCTTCGAGATTGATGAGTCAGGCGACTTTTCGAACTGTTCTTTTTGGGTGAATGCTTCAAATCAATCATTAAATTTATCGATTTTCGAGACTCTATTGACATATGATTCTTTGACTTTTCCAAGATTAAAAATTACTTCGAGGAAATTTGATAGAAAATCTCCGCGCCCGGCCCCAAAGGCAGACCGAAATAAAACCAGACGATCAAAAAGAGTGTCCAACCGAAGAAAAACGTGATTGAATACGGCATCATCAAAGCCATTAAAGTGCCGACACCTGCCTTTGGATCGTATTTTTGGGCAAAGGCGACGATCAGAGGGAAATACGCCATCAGCGGCGAAACGATATTAATGACACTGTCGCCGATGCGGTAGGTCGCCTGAGTCAGTTCGGGCGAGTATCCGAGGATCATCATCATCGGTACGAACACGGGCGCGACCAATGCCCATTTTGCCGCCGCGCTGCCAATTAGCAGATCTAAAATTATTGTCGCCACGACCAGCGAGATGATCAGCATGACACCGCTGACTTCCAGACTTTTCAGAACCTCGGCACCGTTGACAGCGACGATGACTCCCAGATTTGACCAGCCGAAAAGTGCGATAAACTGCGCGGCAAAAAATGCCAGCACAATATACGTCGCCATTGTCTTCATCTGATTTTCCATCGCGCCGGTCAAATCGTTCAGGCTTTTTACGGTCTTCGCGCCGATGCCGTAGGCTAAGCCGAGAACGATTCCGGCGGCGAAAATAATCGCCACGATGCCGGACAGAAACGGTGATTTCAAAAGATCGCCGGTTTTCGCGTCGCGCAAGAATCCGTCAGCCGGAACGATCCCCCACAAAATCAAACCGGCGAAAATCAAAAAAGCGACGAGGGCGAAGCGCATTCCCCGCTTTTCCGAAGGAGTCAAGACTTCGAGCGTTTCGGGTGATGCGTCGCCGTTGTATTCGCCAAGCCGGGGTACCACTATTTTTTCTGTGATCCACGTTCCTAAAGCCGTTACGAGAATCGCCGACGACGCCATAAAATAGTAGTTCGCGGCGGGCGATACGGAATACGCCGGGTCAACAATGTGGGCTGCTTCTTGCGTAATACCGGCAAGCATTGCGTCAATCGGTCCCAAAAGCACGTTTGCACTGAACCCGCCTGAGACGCCGGCAAAAGCCGCCGCAAGTCCGGCGAGCGGATGCCGTCCGACCGCCAAAAAGATCATCGCTGAGAGCGGGATCAAAAGAACGTAGCCGATGTCGCTTGCAGTGTGAGACAGAACGCCCGCGAAGACGACGACGACGGTTAAGAGTTTTTTGGGAGCGGACATCACCAAAAGGCGTAAACTCGTGCGAATCAAGCCGCTCGATTCAGCCACCGCGAGGCCGAGCAATGCGACGAGAACGGTGCCGAGCGGTGCGAAGCTCGTAAAGTTCGTTACCAAACTGGTCAGAATCCGGTGCAATCCTTCGGTTGACAAAAGATTGACGGCGCGAATCGTTTCGTTCGTTGTCGGATGCTGAACAGTCAAATTCGCGTTTGCGACAACTGCTGATGCAACGACGACGACAGCGGCGAGCACGACAAAGAGAATCGCCGGATTTGGAACGAGATTGCCGACGCGCTCGACAGTATTCAAAATTCGGTACAGGAGCGAATCGGATTTCAGCTCGTTCGGTGAAATCATTTTGTCAGCCATTCGTTTTTTCTCCGGGTTGAATAAGCTGATCTGACAGCGAAGCTTTGGCCGCAAAACGTCGGCGTTTTAGAAGTAGGAGATTATTTATTTCGTTTTTTTTCATTCCATTCGCTTGATCGGTAAAATCTTACATCTTTAATGGCGGGGTTGATCTAAACCTGTCTATGCTTCAAACCGAGACTGTCGGCGATATATTGCAGCTGTGCGCGCTCTTCGCGGCGGATGTTTGTTCGCCCGCGCAGCAATCCGATGTCGCCCGCTGCGTGTGCTACTTCAAAGCATCCTAATTGCAGCATCTTTCGCAGCCGGGCGGCTTGCCCGGCAGGAATATTTTCGAGAAGTTCGCTCAAATCCTCGATTGAGCGGGCGAAAAATTCTTCTGTCGGCCGTTCATTAAACCAGACAAGGAGCTGTTCATACGCCGGGTGATCGGCTCTGATGTTGAAATTCTCGGCCAGCCTTAAAATCACTTTTCTTTCACCGGCCTGCACAAAGCCTTCTGCCCATGCCACTTGCACGAAAGGGACGAGAAAAAGCAGCGGCAGTTGGCCCGGCAGGTAGCCTAGTTCGGTGCCTTTTTCAAACAGTTGTGTTGAAAATTTATATCCTGTTCTCATCACTTTTCTCCTTGCTTAAACCGACGCCGGCGCGGGAGATGAATTCAATTTTTGAGCGATGCTCGTGACCGCCATAATTTCCTCGTCGCAGACGCGCAGCCCACCGGCTTGATAACGGCTGGTGCCGCCCGATGCTTCGGCGATGTTCACGCAGTCCGAGAGCACATCAAGGCGGCGCAAAACTCTTTCATCTTCCGGCAGTTTTTCCCATTCAGTACGTAGTCGTTCGAGAGATTCGAGGTAAAAGTCCTCGGTTGGATGTAGTTCGAGCCATTCGGCCAACCTTTCATGTGCCGATGTCCCGGGAGCGACGCCCATCCGGGCCGCTGCTTCAAAAATCAGTTGGCGTTCGCGTTTCGTTATTCTACCCTCAGCCCACGCGGTTTTTACGAGCGGGACGAGCGGCACAAGTTGACTGTAATCACCGAGTGCGGTTTCAAATTCAGCTGCCCTAAAAAACTCCTCAGACCGTGTAATTGACTCATAATTTAATATCTGTTTTTCATTTTCCATAGTTACCTCAAATGTTTTTTTTATATCTGCCGACTCTGCGGCTGCCATTGCTTTTTCCAATTGATCGGCGACCGATTTCAATGCTTGACGCTCGGAATTACTGATCCTTTCGCCTCGCAGAAAACTAATCACGCTCTCTGAACTTTGTTCAGCGACAAACTCAGACTGCCCGAGTAAACTCAAAATCACGGTTTGCCGCGATCGATCCGGGAGGTTTTCTAAAAAATAACGAAAATCCTACCACATTCTTCCGACCGTCGGCGGTGCCGGACGCGAAAGCAAATTCTTCATCAACTCACTGTAAGCGTCTTCATTTTCGACCAGTCCATAGGCTTCGGCGGCGCGCAAAATCGGTTCCGTCTCACTCCTTGTCACACGCCCGTCAGCCCAGGCGACCTCGACAAGCGGAAGCAGCAGCAACAGCGGCCCTTCATAAATTTCGGTTCGTTCGGACGAAGCACCGAAATTTGATTCATCAGCCGCCCGCAAAATCGCTTGCAATCGTTCGGTTTGACGGGCGAAGGATTTCTTGATCTCAAATTGTCTTTTATATTCGCTAAAACCTCGCTGAAAGATCGCTCTCATTTTGTTTCTCCTTTGCCTGTCATGGCAGATTATTGCTGCCTTAAAATAATGTTCCACTCTTTTATTAAAGATCGGCACGCCGCCGTCGCTTGTCGCCAGTGCATTTACGGCTCTTGTTCGGCACTCGCTTGCCAGCCGGGAGGTTCGCACTTCGAAGATTCGACGCGCGGTCGTGCGGCGTGCCGCTTGCCTTCCGGGTGGTCTTGCCGAAAGGCCTCAAATTCTGGTCTTTGATTAGGTTTTTGTGTTTTGGGGGTATTCAGGTTATACCCGTTGAATTTCAAAAAAACGTCTAAAAAAAACCAAAAACCAATGCGATTTCTCTCTGCTGATGTTTCTTCCAAAGCCGCTTTCGCTTAACGTTTTTTAAGAAACAGAAACCCTTCTGCAAATTTTCTCCCGCGGGCGGCAACCATTCGGCCGATTGATTTTGACGAATTTAAGTTTGCTTTGAAACCGCCGCGCTAAGCGGGGGAGAAACCGGTCACTTAAAAAACGAAACATTTTACCCATTAATTTGTTTTTCATAAACGTTTCCTCGATCGCCTTAATTTTCGCGCCGTTTGTGGCGCGGTTTGTGCAATGCACTATTGCAAGGTTGATGCCAGAAGCGGTCAGAACGTACAAAGCGATTCGCGCGCAGGGTGGAAATGCCGATTAAATTTGGGTAAGAACGTCTACGATAAACGATCATACGGTTTTTAATAAACAAGTCAAAAGATTTAGAATAGTGAAACAATTGTGGCAAAAATCTACAACGGTGAGTTACCGCGCTACAATCAAACTTTAAGGATGAGCATCAACACGAAATTAGTTTTATTGCTGACGATGGTGGTCGGTTCGGTAATGCTTGTCGGCAGCTTTTTATCGCTGCGGCAGCGCGAAGCCGCACTCGAATCGGCTTTGCGTGACGAACTGCGGGCGCATGCCGTCACGCTCCAGATCGCGCTCGAAGAAAGTTATCAAAATGGCCGAATTGCGGACGCCGCAAGATTGATTGACCGTCTGCGCGATAATTCTAAGGTTTACGGCGTTTTACTTTTTGACGAAAACGGAGATCTGCGCTCGCTTTCGCAAACAGATACCGCCGCCGAATTTCGCCTGCCGCGGGAAGTTAAGACCGTGTTGCAAAACGGCGAAACTATCGAATTTGTCCGCACGGTCGAAAGTCAAAGGTTTTTGTCGATCATTCTGCCGTTGCGTCTGGCGGCGGAAAAACGCGGCGCGGTGGAAATCGTCAAACCTCTCGCGCTGATCGAAGACGACATTGCCAGGGGGCGAATCAACTGGCTTTCGACGACTCTACTTCTTTTAGCGACGATTTTTCTCGTTGTCTATATTGTTCTGCGCCGAAATTTATCGCGCCCGATCCTTGCTTTGCTCAATGGCGCAAAGGTTTTGGGGCAAGGTGATCTGTCACATCGAGTCCGGGTTGGGAACACCGGCGATGAACTGTCCTTGCTGGCAGCAGAGTTTAATCGGATGGCGGATAACTTAGCCGAGCAGCGTCAAACTGCGCAGATCGAAGCTGAGACTCGTCTGACATTGGAAAAGGAACTCCGCCACAGCGAACGGCTCGCTTCGGTCGGAAGGCTTGCCGCCGGGATCGCGCACGAACTTGGCGCACCGCTCAATGTGATTGACGCGCGGGCGGAACAATTGCTCGAAAAACCCGATGCGGCGCGTGAAAAACAAATAAAAAATCTGACGATCATCCGAACTCAGTCGGCCCGGATCACACATATCGTCCGCCAGCTTTTGAATCTCGCGCGGCCGTATAATTTGAGGTTTGAAAAAATTGAAATTGCCGTTGTGATAAGATCCGCGCTCGACGCGTTTGCGGCGAATGACTCATTAACAATTGAATTTGCCGGCGGAGATGACTTGACAATTTCGGGAGACGAAGATTTTCTGATACAGGTTTTCGTCAACATTTTTCAAAATGCGGCGCATTCTATGACGTACAACGGTACGTTGAAAATCGAGATCAGCGAAACTGAACGCGATGGCACAAAATTTGCTGCCGTTAAGATTTCCGACACCGGCGCCGGCATTGCGCTTGCCAATTTCGATGAAATATTCGACCCGTTTTACACCACCAAAGACATCGGCGAAGGCACGGGGCTTGGTTTAGCGGTTTCACTCCGCATTGTCGAAGCCCACGGCGGCACGATCGAAGCGGCCAATTTGCCCGGCGGCGGCGCGTGCTTTACAGTTTATTTGCCAACAAAATAAAAAATGATGAAAGAACGAATTTTAATTGTCGAAGATGACGCAGCGATGCGCGAACTGCTCGAAGAAGTTTTGGCAGAAGCGGATTTTGAAGTCGTCACTGCGGCAAACGGCCGTTTCGCGATGGCGCACATCGAAAATGAACAGGAGCAGATCGACTTGGTCGTCACCGACGTCCAGATGCCTGAGATCAAAGGCGATGAACTTTTGGCAAAAGTGCGGTTGTGCCGCACCGAAACGCCGGTTATCGTCATCACCGCTTTTGGCTCGGTCGAGAACGCGGTCGAGATGGTCAAACGAGGAGCATATTCTTATTTAACCAAACCATTTGCGACCAAAGACCTGCTCGAAGTTTCCCGCAGCGCACTCAAACAAACTGCCGCTGCCCGCGCACAAAACCGTCTTCGCCGCGAGATTCCTTTTTCAAATAACCGGATCATCGGCGCGTCCCGGCCAATGCGCGAACTCCTTGACCTGATCAATCGCGCCGGACGTTCGGCGAGCAACATATTGATCACCGGCGAAAGCGGGACCGGCAAAGAACTCGTCGCCCGCGCTATTCACGACGCGTCGGAAAGGAATAAAAAGGAGTTTGTCGCCGTCAACTGCGCGGCAATTCCGTTGGAATTGGTCGAGTCGGAACTTTTCGGACACACCGGACAAGCCTTTACCGGTGCGCGGACCGCACGGGCCGGATTATTTGAAACGGCCGACGGCGGCACGCTTTTTCT
>JANLTD010001238.1:0-2120 GCA_031362765.1 Acidobacteriota bacterium
AAATATTGTATCGAAAACGATATATATGAATCTTTCAACGTCGCGGTTGATGAAAATCGAAGCATCAGAGAAATTGCGGAAATTGCTCTCAAAGCTTGCGGTCACGAAGATTTCGATCTAATTTTTGACCAGACATCACCCGACGGACAATTTAGAAAAGATGTTTCCAACGCAAAAATGAGATCGTTTTTGCCGGAATTCAAATTTACACCTTTGGAAGAAGGCATCAAAAAAGTTTACGAATTTTACAAAACAAACAACACGATATGAAAAAAGCCTTGATTACCGGAATTAATGGTCAGGACGGAAGCTATTTATCGGAATTTTTAGTGGAAAAAGGTTACGAAGTTCACGGAATTTTAAAAAGAAATTCGGTCGCTGAAACTCAGACAACTCGCATCGAACATATTCGGGACCGAATCAATCTATATTATGCCGATGTCACCGATCTTTCATCTTTGATATACGTTATCAAAGAAATTCAACCTCATGAACTTTATCATCTGGCGGCGCAATCGCACGTTCGAATCTCGTTTGATCAGCCGATCTATACAGCAAACGCAACCGGTCTAAGCACGATCAATGTGCTTGAAGCGGTGCGTTTGATGAAGCCCGATATCAGGGTTTATCAGGCTTCATCGTCTGAAATGTTCGGAAACTCGGTTGACGATGACGGATTTCAGCGCGAAAAAACACCGATGAATCCGGTTTCGCCCTACGGTTGTGCCAAAGTTTTTGCTTATCATCTCGCCCGAAATTATCGCAATGCTTACAAACTATTTGTCAGTAATGGGATTTTGTTCAATCACGAAAGTCCTCGGCGCGGAACAAATTTTGTCACCAACAAAATCTGTAAAGAAGCCGTCCGCATTAAATACGGTCAAACAAGCAAACTCGAACTCGGAAATATGCAATCAACCCGCGATTGGGGACACGCCAAAGATTATGTCAAAGCGATGTGGCAAATTCTCCAATTGGAGCGACCCGACGATTTTGTCTGCGCGACCGGCATCTCGCACAGTGTTCAAGACCTGGTCGAATATGTGTTCGGAAAATTAGATTTGGATTGGAAAAGCCTGGTATCTGTTAATCAAAGATTTTTGCGTCCCGAAGAGCTTCATAATCTGAAAGGCGATTCCGGCAAACTTAGAAACGCAACTGAATGGAAACCAATTTATACTTTCGAGACAATGCTCGACGAAATGATCGAATATTGGTTGAGAGAATTGAAATAGTGTAATTTATTAGGTCTTTGGTTTTTGGGCTTTGGTTTTTGAAAGAAATAGCCGTTTGGCGTTCAAATTCACACCAAAACAATAATATTTCCAAAGCCCTGATTCGTTCGGGTTTAATTTGAATACAAACCAAAAGCCAAAACCAAAGACCCAAGTCTTCTTTAGTTTTGAACTATTTTATCTGAAAAGGTTTCGGCCAGCGGTTTTTCTTTGATGTGATTGGCATAATTACCTTCGATGTTTTTCCCGAAGAGCCAACGAATCAAAAATATCGGAAATGCCAAAGTTCCCTCAAAACGATTTGGTGCACCATACCAGGTTGCTAGAAAACGACGCCGCAAACTATGTGCATTTCCCAAATCGAGAAATAACGTTTTGAAAAATTTCTTGAACGGCATCTGTCTGACAATCGGCGGTGGATTGTTCGGCTGACAAAAAACCCTTGCGCGCGGTTCGATCAGCAGTCTCCAACCTTTGCGGCGCATTCGAGGCGTATATTCAGCATCGCCAAAATGCGGAAAGCGTTTTTCGTTCATCAAACCGCATTCATTGATGGCTTCGACCGGATACAGAACACAATTTCCGACAATCAATTCAACTTCCCAGGCCTTTTTAGGAATTGTCCAAACAGTTTGATGCACCCAATGCCTGAAACCACCCGACCAGACTTCCCATTTCGGAGAAACCTGAAATATTTTATGCGGCGTGTTCCAAAGCAGTAGCAGTGAACCAACCACGGATTTCGGATTATCTTCGGCACATTCGATCATTAATTGCAGAAATTTATCGTCAAAAACGGCATCATCATTGATCGTTAAAATATAATCAGGATGATGTTTGAGAGCTGCCTCGATACCGCGATTGGTTCCGGCAGTGAACCATAAA
>JANLTD010001243.1:0-5232 GCA_031362765.1 Acidobacteriota bacterium
GTTTCCGAAACTATTTCGCCCTGCAAATTGACTTTGACAAGACTCGAAGCCGTGATCTCTTCAAACAAAAAGCCATACGGATTGATGAGAAAATGTCCTTCTTCATCAGGTACCCGCATCGAGATATGCGTAAAAGTCAAATCGTCCCAACCGTAAAGCGCGACCAGCCGGTAAACCGCCGCGAGTTCCGTTCGTGCCTGCCATTCTTCGGCTGAAACTTTGTCTTTTATTGATACTGCTGCCTGTGTCATAAAATTTTTCTCCTCTGTTCAGAGTTACGCCTTTAGGCGTGAGATACGTTGCTAAATAGCCAAGTTTAAAGTTAATTTGAACTTTGATCAACGCGAAGCGTTTTCACAAAATGTTTCTCCTTTGTTCAGAGTTACGCCTTTAGGCGTGAGATACGTTGCTAAATAGTCGAGTTTAAAGTTAATTAGAACCATGATCAACGCGATGCGTTTTCACGGGGCTTGTGCCAGGCGTAACTCTAAACGCTGATGGGCTGAAACTGCTTGCCATACAACTCTTGATAAACCCAGCCCAAAAATCTGACCTCGGCCGTACAGAGCGATTCGATCCAACAGCTTGTCAGATAAATTCGTTGTTCGATCTTGTTCGGGATCTTGGCGGCTTGTTCGACGTGTGATTTGTCCGGTTCCAATCTATAACTCGCGGCGATGTCTTCGTTTGTCTGTTTTGAATCGCCGAGCGCCTGCAAAACGTCCGTGATCCAACCCGCCAGTTTTTCTTCCGTCTGATTTTCGCCCAATGCCTGAAACGCGCCGATTGCGAGCCGCGCTTCGGCATTTTCAAACGGATAAACTTCAATGCCGTTCGCCGTATCGTCCGCTTGCTTCCATTGAAACAATTCCTCAACGTGCGGATGACGAACGAGCCCGACACGTTGGTCGTTGATCAAAAACCATTCGAGCAGATCCGCGATCGAATTGACATCTATGTCGCCCGTCGCCGTTTTCCGCAACTTCGGCGGTAAATTTTCCTGTTGTGCTTGTGCCATAAAATAGATTTTAACGCAAAGAAGCAGAGACGCGAAGACGCAAAAGAATTTTATTTTGCCCGCAAAACACACGAAATTCACTAAAATAATAAAAGTAGTTTTTTGTTTTCTTTTTTTTCGTTTCTTTCGTGTGTTTCGTGGGCAAATCTTTCTTCGTGGCTTTACGCCACCGGCGTTAAATCGAAATCTTAAAACTCGCCTCGACTCTGCCGACCGGTTCGCCGCGCCGGTTTTTGATCGGTAACGGTGAATAATTTTTCAACTTGCCTTCGTCAAAAATTCCGAGCTGTCGCAGAATTTCGATCGAGATCACGGCGCGGGCGCGTTTGTCGTCGCCATCGTCAATTTTCAGCGCGATGCCGAGACCGCGTTTATACTTTTCAGACGGCAAAATTCCACATAACCAAACGCCTTCCGCGCCGATCTTAGAAATGAATTTACCACGCGCTGCCTGCATCAAGAGCGTGTCAAGGCGTCCGGTTCCGCCGACGAGCTCGGGATAATTCATCATCGCCTGACAGACGCGCCGGCACGCTTCGCGCAGTTCGGCATCAAACGATTCGGGCGGAAAAACCAATTTCAAAAATCCTTTCGCCATTGCTCTGACCGACAAAGCAAAATTCGGCGCACAGCAACCGTCAATGGCGAGCGGGATTTCGGCTTTCGGTGTTTCGCAAAAATTTGCGATCATCTCCAAAATCGCTTGCTGAATCGGGTTTTCGATTAAATCATAGGTCTTCAAATCCGCGCCGATCGTTAGCGCAAACGCAAGCATCGCGGTGTGTTTGCCTGAACAATTATTGTGGAGCTGCGTTGGTTTTTCGCCCCTAAGAATCATTTCTTCGGCGCGTGCTTCGTCAAACGGAAGATGCGTACCGCATCGCAGGTCTGGTTCGCTCAAACCGATCTTTTTAAGCATTCTGTCGGCAATCGCGGTGTGAATCTTCTCGCCCGAATGCGACGCGCAAGCCAACGCGATCTCGCTTTCCTGAAACCCGAATTTCTCCGCGCCGCCGCTCAGCAGAAAAGGCAAAACCTGAAAAGACTTTGCCGACGAACGAATAAACGCGACCGTTTCCGCGTCGCCGATATTCACGAGTTCGTTTCCATCGCCGTCAATAATAAAAATACTTCCACGATGGATTGATTCTATGGTGCTGCCGCGAATCACTTTGGCTAAAATTTCTGATTCCATAAGATTAAAACAATAGCATGCGGATGAACGCGGATTAAGCGGATTTACGCAGATTATCTTCAAAAATAAATCCGCGAAAATCTGCCAAATCCGCGTTCATCCGCGGCTAAATTCTTCCCGCCAACATTTCGCGGGCGTGTTGTCGCGCCGTGTCGGTGATCTTTTCGCCCGCCAACATCCGCGCAATTTCTTCGACCTTTTCGGTTTCGCTTAATTCTCTAAGACGAATTTGCGTGCGGTTTTTGACCGTTTCCTTTTGCACGAGAAAATGATGGTCGGCGAGCGACGCGACCTGCGGTTGATGCGTGACGCACAAAACCTGCTGTGTTTTGGCGAGCTCTTTTAATTTCAAGCCGACGGCTTCCGCGACGCGTCCGCCGATGCCCGTATCAATCTCGTCAAAAACCATCGTTTTCAACGTTTCCGATAGTTTCGTCGTCGTGTTTAAGATCAGCATCAGCCGCGACAATTCGCCGCCCGACGCGACCTTGCCGATCGGGCGCACGCTCTCGCCCGGATTTGCCGAAAAATAAAACTCGACCTTATCAAAACCTTTCGATGTGAAAAGTTTATCGTCCGCGTCGTCAGCCGTGATTCGCACCTCGAACCGCGCTTTTTCGAGCGACACCGCTTTTAAGTTTGCCTCGATTTCCTTTTCCAGTCTTTTCGCGCTTCTCTCGCGCTTTTCGTGAAGCTGTGCGGCGATGTTCAAATAATCTTCACGCGCCGCTTTCAATTCTTTCCACAATTCCGCTTCGCGCAGGTCAGCCGTTTCGATGTTTCGCAGACGCTCCGAACTCTCGGCAAAATGCGCCAAAACTGTTTGGGTCGTGCCGCCGTATTTCCGTTTCAGGCGCGCGTATTCCGCCAAACGGTCTTCGATTTCCGCGAGCCGTTCGGGCGAAAATTCGAGCGAGCCGCGAAAATCGCGAACCGCAAATGCAAGATCTTCCAAAATCGCCTGCGCCGTCACCAGACCCTCATTGTATTCGGAAAATCTCGATTCGTATTCGGTCAATTCCTTGATGCGCCGCGCAACTCTTTCAAGCGTCGTCAGCGTCGCCTCTTCGTTTTCGTAAAGCAGCAGATACGATTCTTCGCTCAATGACGAGAGTTTTTCGATATTGTTGAGGCGCTGTTTTTCTTCTTCCAACGCTTCGTCTTCGCCCGTTTGTAGATTTGCCTTACCGATCTCGTCAACCTGAAACTGCAAGATATCCAGCAGCTGAAGTTTCTGAGCTTCGTCCTCACGCAGACTCTCGATCTCGCGCCTGACGCTCGCCATTTTTTTATACTTTCCGGCGACCGTTTCGCCCAAACTTGCAACGCCCGCAAATTCATCGAGCATTTCCAGATGAGTCGAAGCATTAAAGAGCGTCGCCTGTTCGCCCTGCCCGTGAATATCAACCAGAAACGCCCCGATCTTGCGCAAAAAGGCCTGCGTCACCAATTGATTATTAATAAAAATGCGATTCTTGCCCGACAGTGCCAGTTCGCGCCGGACGATCAGATCAATTTCGTCCGCGTCGTCGAGTTCGATCCCGCTTTCGTAAAAAGTTTCGTGTAAGGTCCCATCGGCGCGAACGGTAAAAAGTCCTTCGATCTGCGCTCGATTCGTTCCTTCTTTGATCAGATCCGAAGAAACCCGCTCGCCCGTCAGCGCGCCCAGACTGTCAACAATAATTGATTTTCCCGAACCGGTTTCGCCCGTCAAAAGATTAAGTCCAGCCGCGAATTCAATTTCGAGTTCTTCGATCAGCGCAATATTTTTAATTTTCAGCAGAGAAAGCATAGTCCAATTTTAGATTTTGGATTTTGGATTTTGGATTGTAAAGCGAAAAGACTTTAATCCCAAAGTTTTATTTTTTTATTCGCTTAAAATTTAGGTTTCTTCACCAGAACGCCCTCGCCTGTTCGCCATTTTCCCTGGCTGAAGATCGCGTCGGGCGGAATTGCGGTTTCGAGGTTCGGCGTTTTCCAGTCAATCGTGCGCGATTTTTTGTAGAAGAGAAATTCGCCCGCTTCGCCGACGCGGAGTTTTCCGAAACGCGGCACGAGATAGAAATTCGATGCGTCGTATTCTTCCAAACCAGTCAGATTCGGCAAACCGCCGATGTCGCTGATCTTTGTCGGCGAAGACTGTTCGGCGCGGCGGCGTTCCATATTGACCGCGATGTCGGACACAAAAGGCGCGATCGTTTCGTCGGCAGAATTGACGATGGTTGCCTTGCGAAAGATGAAATGCGCGATCCGGCCCGAACTGTTGATCGGCAAAAAGTCGTAATTTATCGGACTGAGCTTTGCTTCGGTGCCGTCAGCGATTGACTGCAAAGCCGACAGAAACGCGACAAAATTCATTTTCACGAGAAACATTTCGTCTTTGCCGTCAAGCGCGCCGGTTTCGATCAGGATCACGGGCGTTCCCCACGCCGAAAAGTTATCGCCGAATGCCACCGCGTTGTAATCTTCATCATAGCGTCCCATATAGCCGCTGATAAATCGGTTGAGCGCGATGATCATCGCTGCGATGACACGTTTATTCCGTTCGTGACCGGCATTTGTGATGCCGGTCGGATTTCCGAGCACGGCGAGAAACGAGATCGCCGCTTGTTTGGTTGAATCTCCGGCGGTCGTCAAACCTTGTTGATTATGAAGATTAAAACCGATCTGCGGTGTCCATTCGTCCCGCAGTTTTTTGAGCAGCTGCGCTTCGGGTGTTTTCAGATCGATCGCGTCGCGATTAATGTCAATGTCCTGCAAATTGCGGCGTTGATAAAGTTCTGAACCATCGGGATTGAGCATCGGCACGGCGCGGATCGTATAGGTTTCCGCAAACTTTTTGACCCATTTTTTGTCGCCGTTTTTCTGCAAATAAGCGAACATATCAATCAGCGCAGAGGTTGCCGTCGGCTCGTCGCCGTGCATTTGCGACCACATGAAAACGCGCGTCGCGCCCTTGCCCCATTCGATCTGATATATTTCCCGATTACCGTAGCTGCGCCCGACTTCTTCAATTTTC
>JANLTD010001254.1:0-1691 GCA_031362765.1 Acidobacteriota bacterium
AATTGCACAGAGCCGTTTCGCGGGCGCCGATCGATTTCCACCGACGCTGCCTTCTAAATACTTGTATTTGTTGGTCCGGGATCTTCCTCCTGCGCACAGATTTCCAGATCATTGGCGGCACTGTTGACAGTTCGACTGACACGCACCGATAAAAGCGGCGATACCGAAGGCGACAGTAATTGGGTGAGCCGCGTAAGCGGTGTCGTCCGGTTTAGCCAATCAGCATAATCAGCTGGTTGGACGATGACAGGCATCCGATGATGAACGGGGCTGACGACCGGATCGGCAGGTTTGGTCAAAATATTGCCCGTCAGTAGTCCGCCTTCCGAACCTTGTTCGAACCAGTTTTCCCACAATCCGGCGAACGCCAACGGCTGCCCCGAAACAGATGAAAATAAATACGGCTGCTTGCCCCGACCTTCCGGTTTCCATTCGTAAAAACCGTCGGCTATGACGAGGCATCGGCGATGCCGGAAAGCATCCTTAAAAGCCGGTTTTTGCATTACGGTTTCGGACCGTGCGTTGATTAACTTATGGGCGATCGTCACATCTTTCGCCCAGTACGGCACCAGCCCCCATTTTAGATATTCCCATCGCCGCTGCCCTTCTGCATTGGCAATTAAGACAAGAATTTGCTGGCTCGGTGCAATATTAAAACGCGGACGGTAGTCGAAAGTCAGTGGAAGACCGAAGGATTCCTCCAAAATTCTTTTTGGTGTCCGCAATGTATATCTTCCGCACATAGTTCCTTTTTCTTCCGGAAGCCAAGAGCGTCCCGGAGCTCCCGCAACTCGCCGACTGTCAAAATTCAGCACAACATACCTGTCGGCGAAAATAATTACCTCATTTTCAAAATTTTCTTGTTTTTACCGCGGCTTTCGTCAATAGGACAATCTCGTTGCTGAGAATCTGCTGAATCGGGGACTGGTCTCCCGCAAATGACTGATCGATCCGTAAACTTCACTTTTGACGATGAAATTTCCATTGCGAGGGTTAGAAATACAGATCACAATCATCGGTCTTGTTTATTTCAAAATTGCCCTTTTCGGCGAATCGCGAAAAGATTCTCGCTGTTTTGATACTTTAACTGAAAACTGAACTGTCCGCAATCGTGGTTCGAAATTTCAATTTTTGCGATTCAAGGTATCCTTCAATAATTATTCAAAATCTATTTTCAATCGATTTTATTAATTATTAAACCCTTGTTCGACGATCCCATTCTTTAACTCACTGTGTTGATTATCAACTTAGGTTTGAGAAACCGGTTTCCATTGGCTAACGACTCTTTCAATGCGTTTGAGCCCGGGCATTTTCACCGTCTTGCATCCAAATATGATTCCTCTTCCGCTGGTTTTTTTTTCCAAAAGTCGATTTTATCTGGCTGATTTGTGCCTATTTTAAGCATCATTTGAGGTTGCACGGGCTTTTGGGACTGTAAAGTGTTTTTGAAGTGCCGCCTAACACAGACGCCGTCCAAAAACGAAAACCGCCGCTTTGATACCGCTGATAATTAATTTAAGGGCACTTCCAAAAATACAACTTCTGAACTCCTATTTTCAGTTTTGTTGATATTTTTATTCGTCAAGTCTTAGTTGTCTTATTTCTTTGCTCATTTTCGTCTTTTTTTCCTCATTTTTGAAGATATTTCCGCCTTTTATTGGCTCTTTTCAGACTAAACTGCCGTTTGGACA
>JANLTD010001282.1:0-1515 GCA_031362765.1 Acidobacteriota bacterium
GCACGTCGGCTGCTTCAAAAACATCGCCGGATTGCAGTTTCAAGGCATATTCGCGTGAACGAATTTTCCAGTCGCTCGAAACTTCGCTAAAATCCGCGCCGATAAATTCAATCAATTTTCGATATTGTTTGGCCGAAATGACAGGACGAATACCGACTGCTTCGGCATTCGCGGTCGGTACAAAAATTATCGAATTATCGCTCAAAACACGCAGAAAATAATAGTTTAAGGAATCATTGCCGGCATCGCGTTTTTTAATGTCTTCGACGACGCACACACCTTGAGTTGGATATGCAACCTTTTGCCCGATATTCAATTCCATATTGTGTCTCCTCTGCCGAAAATTCCAAAGATGAGAAATGAAGCGAATACTCAAAATAACTTCGCCGTGTAAAAGAGCCTTTGCCGCGTTTGTATAACTTCACTATAACACAAACGCGGCAAACTTGGAAAGAAGGTAAAAAAGGTATTTTATGCAGTGTTTTTCGGCAGTTCGATTGAAAACGACGAGCCTTTGCCAGGTGTCGAGATGACAGAAATCTCACCGCTGTGAAGCCGGGCAAGATGTTTAACGATTGCCAGACCAAGACCGGTTCCACCGATTTCGCGGGAACGCGCGCGGTCGGCGCGGTAGAAACGTTCGAAAATCCGTTGGAGATGTTCGTTGGAAATACCCTCGCCCGTATCAGCAACCGAAATTATGTCGTGTTCCGGGTCCCGGACGTGACTGACGGTCACAATTCCGCCTTCACGGTTAAATTTGATCGCGTTGTCAATCAGATTCGTGAGCATTTGCTCCAATCGCACAGCGTCGGCAAAAACGATCGTCTCCTTCGGCACTTCATTGATCAGTTTGACCTGTTTTTCTCCGGCTTTATTG
The DNA here is from genome assembly GCA_031362765.1 of Acidobacteriota bacterium. Classification (GTDB taxonomy): domain Bacteria; phylum Acidobacteriota; class Blastocatellia; order Pyrinomonadales; family Pyrinomonadaceae; genus JAFDVJ01. The sequence goes on from JANLTD010001282.1 coordinate 881, forward strand.
GAAAGATTCATCAGAACTTCTTCTGTCAGATTCGATAGATTCGATTTTTTCGGTTCAATCGCGATCTTTCCCGATTCGATCGATGAAAGTTCGAGAATATCGTTGATCAAATGGCGCATTCGTTCGGCATTGCGCCGGATCACACCCAAAAAACGCAGATTATTTTCATCATCGTCAATCGCGCCGTCTTCGAGCGTTTCGACAAAAGCCATGATCGAGGTTAAAGGTGTGCGAAGTTCGTGCGAGATATTCGAGAGAAACTCTTGACGGACATTTTCGAGCCGTTCGATCTGCGAAATATCGTAAAAAATTCCGATTGCGCCTTTTTTTTCGTCCAGTTCGATCGGCGCAATTCGGACATCGTATTTTCTATCCGTTCCGACGAGTTCTAATCCGACATCCGAAAGTTTTTCTTCTTGCAGGGCTTTGCGAAAGGCTTCGTGAAGATTCAGGTCGCGGATGACTTCGCTCAGACGTTTGTTTTCGAGCGCGCCATTTTGGCGGACAAAAGCGTCGTAAGCGGCTTTGTTGGAAGCAAAAATACGCGTGTCTTCGCCGATCACGATGACGCTTTCACGCATTGTTTTGAGCAATTTATTCAAAGTTGTGCGAGTTTGATTTGTCTCGGTTTGCTT
>JANLTD010000019.1:0-2297 GCA_031362765.1 Acidobacteriota bacterium
CATTGCAAAAGATATTTTGCGATGCAAACCATAAATTGTTGACGGATATGGATCTGCAAATTAACCCAATCCTAACTAACCCTTAATTAGATACCGATAATGTATTTATACAAATGTTAAAAACAACCGGAATTTCACTAATATTTTTATATGACGTAAAATTATCATAGTTTTTGGAAAAAAGAAACCTTTTTTTTCGTCTAACTAAATGAAAATTGAACGAATTAATTTAATCGGGCATTTTCTCAGGCTTGAGCCGCTAAGATTCGATCATCTCAACGCGCTTTGCGAAGTCGGGTTGGTTGATGATCTGTGGCATTGGACACCGACACAAGTTGCTTCCAAAGAAGCGATGAAAAGCTACATCGAAGCGGCGCTGGAAGAACAGTCTCGAGGCGTTTCGCTGCCGTTTGTGGTAATTGAAAAATCTTCGGACAAAATTGTCGGTTCAACCAGGTTCGGTAATATTGATGTCAAAAATCTTCGCGCAGAAATTGGCTGGACGTGGATAAACCCTCAGTGGCAGAGAACTGCGATCAATACGGAAGCCAAACTCTTGATGCTCAGACACGCTTTTGAAATCTGGAAATGTATCCGTGTTGAACTAAAAACCGATGCTTTGAACGAAAGATCGCGAAAAGCGATCTTAAGGCTCGGCGCCAAACAGGAAGGAATTTTCCGGCAACATATTATTTGTCAGTCGGGACGTTTGCGCGATACGGTTTATTTCAGTATTTTGGAAACAGAATGGCAAACTGTCAAAGAAAATCTGTTGCGAAAACTGGGGAGAATTTAATGAAGTATTTTGTTTTAATAATCACGATCTTAGTTGTTTTTAATGCGTGTTCATCGAGCGAAGAAAATAAAGGTTCAACGAACGTTGCAAATTCAGTAAACATCAACGGCGCGGCCGCAACAAATTCTGTTCCCGACGGAATGCAGCCTTATAACGGGCTGCAAAATGTTAATCCGAACGCGTTTAACGCGTCAAACGATAACCTGAAAATCACCAAGGTCGTGCCGAAAAAAGGCGAGATGCCTTACGGAAGCCGGACCGCGCCGGACGACTCGACGATTACTTCGGGCAGCCGCGGTAAAGATTTTTTTGAAATGCGGACTTTTAACAATCATCCGGTCTTGGCAAAAGTCGAGAAGATCATGGACGGCAAAACCACGAAATATAAAGTGTATCTGAAAAACGGCAAAGTCCTCGATGCTCCGGCTGACAAAATGAGCAATTACGCGGCATTGACACCGGAAAATATTTTGGACATTGTCGGAATGCTGCCAAAACCGCAAACAAGTCCGCAAACCAAACCAGAAGAGAAAAAAGACCAAAAACAACAATAGACATCTTTTCGAAATCGTTTTTTACCGCTGAGACGCTGAGGCGCAAAGTTTTTGAACAAATGTTTGGCAGATTAACTTCTGATTAGCTCGACAGTGCGCGGGTTTTAAGAGCATCTTTCGAAAGTTTTTTTGTTTTTTTCTGCGTCTCTGCGTCTCTGCGGTTAATCTTTACTTAAAATTGGTCAATATTAATTTTGGAAAGATTTCTAATAATTATTGTATAATCGCTCTGCTATGGAAAAATTCAGTGTAATTTGCCCGTGCTGCGAAGCCGTGCTGACGATTGACGCACAAACCGGCACAATTCTCGCGCACGAAGAAAAGAAAAAGGTTCTCGGTTCGTTCGAAGACTTAAAAGGCGAACTTGGGAAACAAAAAAACTTGCGCGACCAGCTTTTTTCGCAGGAAATGTCTTCGATGAAAGACCGCGAACGGCTCTTGGACGAAAAATTCAAAGAAGCGATGAAGCGCGCCGGCGACGAAAAGGATGTGCCTTTTAAAAATCCGTTGGATTTAGATTGAAATGAGTCGAGAGTCGGGAGATAAACCTTTTGACTCTCGACTCTCGACTCGTGACTCTCGACTCATTATTGTGGAAAGAACCTCGATTTATTGTCAAAATTGCCGCTCGCAAAACAGTTTGCGTGACACTCACTGTCAGCATTGCGGCACACGCCTGCTGCTGGTTGTTTTCCCGAATTCCTTGCAATACGACACCAATCACGTCCCGTCGTTTTACGAAGATCATCTTCTCGAACGCGTTTCGCTGCTTGAATTAAGGCTTGTGCAGATCAGCGAAAGTTTTCGGATCACAATGGAAATTATTCGCGAACAGGGAAAAATCGTCAAAGAAAATCAGCATCATGTTAAATTTCTAAATCAAAACCTCGGCATTAGCGAAGAAACTGAAAAAAACAGGCAGATTCGCCGTCAATCGACCCAAGACG
>JANLTD010000026.1:0-2916 GCA_031362765.1 Acidobacteriota bacterium
CACGGGATAAAGGTTTTCCCGATGCACTTGTTTATCAAGTTGAAGACCCGAATGCACCGGCTTTTGTGAAGTTTATTTATTAAATGTATCAGCTAAATTTTCAGCAAAAAGCCGAGTTCAAATCTTTGGAAACAGGCATTACGATAAAAGCAATCTTACGGTTGGAAAATATCGAATTTACCACTCGCGCAAAGCTTGACACAGGTTCGGAAATTTGCCTTTTCAAACGCGAAATCGGGGAATATTTGGAAATTGACACATTACTGAGCGGCACAGTTATTGCTTGCTTGAAATTTATGAAATATTTTAAGATTTTTGCCTACGAAACACACGAAAGATACGAAATCAAGAAATAAGATTTGGCAAAATTGTTTTTTTTCGTTTTTTTCGTGTCTTTCGTAGGCAGATTTTCTTAGTTTTCAAAGCCCTTGCAATTTTTAGACCGCTCAGCAATGATAATTTTATGGAAAATGAACAACTGATCCGACATTTTTACGAATCATTTGCCCAAAACAATGCCGACGCAATGGTTGCTTGTTATCACGATCGAATAGAATTTCACGATCCGGCTTTCGGACGGCTGAAAGGCGCAGACGCGAAAAATATGTGGCGAATGCTCGTCGCACGTGCCAAAGGAAATATCAAGATCGAATTCAAAAATGTCGTTGCCGACGATAAAAAAGGCTCGGCGGATTGGACGGCGGATTATCTTTTCAGCAAGACAGGAAGACAAGTTTTCAATGAGATTCACGCCGAATTTGAGTTTCAGGACGGCAAGATCATTCGTCACATAGACACCTTCGACATTTGGAAATGGTCGAAACAAGCGCTTGGTCTGAGCGGGAAATTGCTTGGCTGGTCGTCTTTTCTACAAAACAAGATTCGCCAAAACGCGCTCGGATCTTTGCGCGAATTCAGCGAAAAACAAAGCGACATCGAAAGATCATAGAAGGATCTTCGGAATAACTGATAACGAAGAGCTGAAAGCTGATAACTTGAAAAACGAAATCCGAAATCCAAAATCCGAAATCCGAAATCCGAATGGTGCTTTCGATAAAATGGACAAGATGTATCGCCATCAGCGGTATTTCTACGATCTGACGCGAAAATACTATCTGCTCGGTCGCGACCGTCTGATCAGGGAAATGAAAATTTCCGACGGCGAAAATGTTTTGGAGGTCGGTTGCGGAACGGCGCGGAATCTTGTTATTTTAGGAGGGAAATATCCGCGAACAAATTTTTTCGGGCTTGACGCTTCCGCTGAAATGCTCAAAACGGCGCAAAGCAAAATTGACGCGAAAAACCTAAGAAATATTACGCTCAAAACCGCTTTGGCAGACGATTTCACGTTTGATACAACCTTTGATCTGACGGAAAACTTTGATGCGATATTTTTCAGTTACGCGGTCTCGATAATTCCGCCGTGGCGCGAATCAATCGAAAACGCGCTCGAAAATCTGAAAGCGGGAAAAAGTCTTTACATCGTGGATTTCTGCGATCAGGAAGAATTACCGCGCTGGTTTCAGAAGATATTAAAAGGCTGGCTCAGGCAATTTCACGTCAAATATCCGGCGGAATTGATTCCTTTTCTTGAAGATTTGGAAAAAAAAGGTTGCGGGAAATTGAAAATATCGCCCCTTTACCGGCGATATTCGTTGCTTGCCGCGTTTCAAAAGTCACAATAAAGACTGCAAATTTCCGCCGAGAAAACTTACAGCCTTTATCAAATTGTTCGTGTGAGGTCTTTATGATGCAGCTTAAACAATTCGCTACCGCTTCTTGTTCTCACCTTCAATCTTAAACAAGTCGCTACCGCTTCTTGTTCTGACCTTTACTCTTACGATTGTTTAAATTCGGCGCGGCGGCGCGTTTCCGCCATCAGATCTTCATCGCTCATTGCGGTGATCTGCGGTGCCGCAACTTTCGGATTCAGTTCACGCTGTTTCTGCTCGATTTCCGCCTCTTCTTCGGCTTCGCGCATTCCGTCCTTGAACGCCTTGCGCGATTGTCCCAATGACTTCGCGAGCTGCGGCAGACGCGACGCACCGAACAATAAAAACAAAGCACCACCAATAATTATCCATTCCCAACCTTGCGGCATAATATTATTCCTCCAAAATACTACTCAATAAATGTAAATCTTATCCGTTAAAAAATTCGTCTGCCGACATTATTTTCAAATTCGGCATTACCTTTTGAATTATCTGAAAATCGTCCGTGTCGTGCGTTACGACAAAGCCGTCATGAATCACCGCCAGACGCGCTAACCACGCATCGTTTCGCAAAGTTTTCAACTTCGTCGGCTGTTCCGTTCCCGTCAAATAAAGCCGCCGAATCGCCTTTGAAGTTTCCCACCAATCGTTTTTCGTCGGATTTATCAGACAATCGTTTTTGTTAAGCAAAACCCGCCAACGCTCGTATTTTTGCAAACTGCTTTCGTCAATGGATGTCCCTGCCAATTCAAAAAGCACAACCGTTGGAAAAAGCACGGACAAAATTATTTTATCAACGTAATCGGCATAGTCCGAAAAAACGCAGGTGTCAAATATAGGTTTTCTTGCCATATTTGGCTTCTTCTTCCTTTAAGGCTTTCATTGCTTCGCGTGTTGCTTCGATAAGTTCTTTTTGGTCTTTTGTCAGACGTTTCGGTAACTTAAAATCCTTGGCGTGCGGCAATTTTTCCGACCCGTTTTTGCCTTCTACTGCTTTTTTCATCGCCCTGTTTTGACGCTTCGATCAAACGAAAAGTTGGCGCGTCAATCTTTTTTATCATAACGCTATTCGCTAAATGTTTCCATCGCAAAAGCATTTTGACTTTTAACTTTTCCCTTGTTCCCTAAATTTATCCATCGCCTCAACTAAGGCGGACGCAATTCCTTTTTCGCTGACGGAATGTCCGGCGTCCGGGACGACGAC
>JANLTD010000132.1:0-4002 GCA_031362765.1 Acidobacteriota bacterium
GGCGAAAAAACCGATATTCTGCTTCTTGATGTCACGCCTTTATCACTCGGTATCGAAACCCTTGGCGGCGTGATGACGCAGATGATTCAGCGCAATACGACGATTCCGTCGCGCAAATCGGAAACCTTTTCGACCGCTTCGGACAACCAGACTTCGGTCGAAGTCCACGTTTTGCAAGGCGAACGACCGATGGCATCGGACAATAAGACGCTTGGAAAATTCCATCTCGTCGGGATTCCGCCGGCACCGCGCGGCGTTCCGCAGGTCGAAGTTACGTTCGACATTGACGCGAACGGCATCGTCAATGTTTCGGCGCAGGATAAGGGCACCGGACGCGAGCAGAAGATAACGATCACTTCAAGCTCGGGTTTGTCGAAGGAAGAAATCGACAAGATGATGAAAGACGCCGAATCACACGCCGGCGAAGACACGAAACGCAAGGAAACCATCGAAGCGCGCAATCGGCTTGACGGGCTTGTTTACTCGGTTGACAAAACGTTCGGCGAGAATAAGGACAAGCTCGATGCGGCGGCGGCCGGCGAGATCGAATCGGCGATCGCTGATTCGAAAACCGCGCTTGCGGGCGAAGATTCCGACGCGATGAATTCGGCGTTTGAACGCCTTCAAACAGCTTCGCACAAGCTCGCGGAAGTGCTTTACAGTCAGGCCGGTTCGGCCAATCCGGGCGAGGCTGAAACGACTGAACAAGCATCTTCGGCAAGTGCCGGCGGCGAGACGACATCTTCAGGTTCGGACGACAATGTGATTGACGCCGAATACGTTGATGTTGACGAAGAGAAGAAGTAGTCAGGCAAAAGGCAAAAGGCAAAACTTGCCGAATATAAGTCAGCCGTTTGCCTGTAAATTGTTGCAGGCAACGGCTGATTTTGCGATACTTCAAAAACTATGACAGTTCAAATTGATGTTGACGAAAAGCTGTGGGCGGAAGCCGAAATTTTGGCAAACGACTTAAATATAAACTATCCCGAAATGTTCTTTAACACTTTACGGGAAAATTTGTATAGCTTGAGAGAAGCCAAAAAGAAAGCGTTGACGATTGCCGAAAAAGAACGAAAGCATCGGGAAAGTTATGAGAAATACCCGGTTCAGGAAGATGAATTTTATGTGGATGAAGAGCAATTAATTGAGACTTGGAAGGATTTATGATTCGCGGAGATATTTGCTGCCACACATTTAAAGAACCCGACAAACACCGTCCGGTCTTGATTCTGACCAGAACAAACGCGATTTCCTTTCTCAATGAAATAACTATTGCCCCGATAACGACTACTGTCAGAGATAATGATTCTTCCGTTTGGATTGATCAATTGGACGGAATGAGAGAGGTTTGTGCGATAAATTTTGACTATATTCAAACTGTTCCAAAACATAAACTTGGAAAAGCAATTTCCCATCTTTCGGCTGAAAGAATGGACGAAGTTTTTGAAGCGATAAAATTCGCATTTGGTTTTGATAAATAAAATTTGTCCGTTATCGGTTGTTGGTTGTTCATTGCAAGATCAACGGACTACTGACTACTGACTACTGACTACCGACAAATGGCAAACAAAGATTATTACAACATTCTCGGCATCAAAAAAGACGCGAAGGCAGACGAAATCAAAAAAGCATATCGTCGGCTGGCGCGAAAATATCATCCGGATGTCAATCCGAACGATAAAGCGTCCGAGGAAAAATTCAAGGAAGTCCAGGAAGCCTACGATATTCTTTCGGACGAGAAAAAGCGTAAGGTTTTTGACCGCTTCGGCTATTACAGCGACAATCTCGATCCCGATTCGCCGTTCAGCACGGGCGCGTCAAGCGGCGGTGGCGGCGCGGGCGGGTTTGATTTTTCGGGATTTAATTTTGAGCAGGCCGGATCCGGCGGCAGTTCATCGAGTTTCCGCGATATTTTTTCGGATCTTTTCGGCGGCGGGTCAAGCGCAAAACGCGAACCCGAACTGCCGAAACCTTTGCCGAAAAAAGGCCGGGACATCGAAATCCCTTTGGCATTGAGTTTTGAAGAATCTTTTACCGGTCTGACGACCAATATCACGGTCAATCGGAGCGAACAATGTACGCGCTGCGCGGGCGCGGGCGACACGGGCGGCCCGGTTGTTGTGTGCCCGACCTGCAAAGGCACCGGACAAGTTATGAAAACCGGCGGACGATTGCAGTTTTCGCAAACATGTTCGGATTGCGAAGGAACCGGCCGCCGCCGACAACCGTGTTCGCAATGCAGCGGCAAAGGCGTCACGCCGAAAACCGAACAAGTCAAGATCCGGATTCCGGCGGGCGTTGATACCGGTTCGCGGGTGCGGATCGCGAAAAAAGGTCACGGCGGTCGGATGGGCGCCGAAGCGGGCGATCTGTATATCATCACAAATGTCGGCAAACACCGATATTTTACGCGAAAGGGCGATAATATTTATGTAACTTTGCCGATCACCGTGCCGGAAGCCGCGCTCGGAACAAAGATCGAAGTTCCGACCGTTGAAGGCAAAGCGCAACTGAAAATTCCGGCGGGCACCGAATCGGGACAAAAATTCCGGCTACGCGAACGCGGCTTTCCTTCTTTAAGAAACCCGAATTTGCGCGGCGACCAGTTTATCGAAGTACAGATAAAATTGCCGCGCGTGATCAGCGAAGAAACAAAAGAAGTTTTGCGGCAATTTGAGAATGCAAATCCTGAAAACCCGCGAAAAGCGATGGGGTTAGAGTAATTTCAAATTTCAAATTTCAGATTTCAGATCGAAACGACGCTTTATCTGGAATCTGGAATCTGGAATCTTGAATATGAAATATGAAGAGAAAGACAAAAACGTACACGATCAGCGCAGTGGCGGAAACTTACGAGATTCATCCGCAGACTTTGCGGCTGTATGAGCGTGAAGGTTTGCTCAAACCGTCGCGCTCGATCGGCAATACCCGGCTTTACACCGATGTTGACCTCGAACGCCTGGAAGTGATTCTATCGCTGACCCGCGAGCTCGGAGTAAATCTTGCGGGGGTTGAGATAATCCTCAATATGCGCGAAAAAATGGACGCGATGCAGCACGAGTTTGAACGCTTTTTTGAATATCTGAGAACCCATATGGGCGATTTAGTTCCGCAGGTTGAAAACTTTTCCCAGTCCGAAGCATTAATTCCAATTTCGCGTCTAAATATATCTATCAAAAGGATTAAGAATGAGAACGACGAATAGAATAATTTTTGAACAGCCTGTTCAAAACCAATTTCCCTTTACAAATCCGCTTTTTTAATAGAAAATATTCCGTTCAACTTTATACAAAAATAATGTTACATTATGTCTCCGGGAAATGATTCGAATCATTTAATGTGCTTCAAAAGCACATTTGTAATATTAAATTAATAAGGAACGAATAGTCTGTCCGTAACTCTTTAGGAGAAATGAAAATGAATAGAATTTTTAAAGGGCTTGCCCTGTCTTTTGTCTTTTTAGCAATAATTGCTTTTAGCACTCAATCGTTTGCCCAGGATCTTGATGACGTCACGATCAGCGGCAAGGTTGTCGATTCAAACGGCGCACCGATCGTCGGCGCGACGGTAACGGCAACGTTGACGACGACGGGGATTGAACGCACGGTGATCGCCAATGAAGACGGCCGCTATCGAATCATCGAGCTGACGCCGGGAACATATTCGATCAAAGCGACGATGCAGGGATTTGCCGGCCAGGAAAAAACAAATCTGGCGACCGTCGCCGGACAAAACGTCCAGCTCGATTTCAACCTTGCGCCTGCCGGTGTCAATGCCGAGCAGGTTATTACGCTCGAAGGCGAAAACGAACCCGTTATTGATGCGACGCGCACCATCGTCGGCGGCACAATTTCTGAAAGACAAATTGAGGAAATTCCAAACAATTCGCGGAACGCTTTGGATTTGGTTTTGACGCTTGGCGGAACTTCCGAAGAATCTTTATCAACCAACGGTTTAGCCGAAGACAGAAACGCCAACCCGAGCACGGCTCCGCTTGAGCAG
>JANLTD010000176.1:0-2872 GCA_031362765.1 Acidobacteriota bacterium
GCTTAAAGAAAGAATTGCCACGGCACAAATTAAAGCCGCGCTCGCAGTTAATCGTGAACTCGTTTTGCTTTACTGGCAAATCGGGCGCGAAATTCTCGGACGACAAAAAACACAATGTTGGGGCTCAAAAGTTATCGAACAATTATCGAAAGATATGCGCACCGCATTTCCTGAAATGAAAGGGTTTTCTTTGCGTAACTTAAAATATATGCGGAGTTTAGCTGAATCTTTTCAAAATGAAGAATTTGTGCAACAGGCTGTTGCACAAATTCCTTGGGGACACAATGTTCGTATTTTAGACAAAGTAAAAACGTCTGAAGAACGCAAGTTTTATATCGGTAGAGCCATCGAAATTTGATTTCTGCCTTTTTGTGTAAACGAGTCAGAACTTGATTTGATGATTGAGGTTTTGAAATATTAATTGGAGGATTTTAGAAATGAAACAAATTATATTTTGTTTAGGTTTAATGTTGATACTTTCAACTTGTTTTTTAGCACAAGATTTGGATAAAGTGCCGCAAATTACGGTTTCAGGAAATGCCGAAGTTTTGGTTGAACCTGATGAAGCCTATATTTCACTTGATGTAACAAAACTTAATAAAGATTTGGCAATCGCCAAAATGCAAAATGATGAAACGACTGCGAAAATCTTGGAAGTTACCCGCCGTTTTAATATTCCCACTCAAAACGTCAGTATCCGAAATATTTCTGTTGAGATGAAAAACAGAATTGTCCGCGACCCGAAAAAACCTGTTTATGACGAAGACGGCGATTTATCCGGCGAAAAGATTTTTCTTGGCTTTGAAGTTTCCAAAACGGTCAGAATTAAATTCTTAGAATTAAATAAATTTGAAGAACTTTTTGGTGAATTATTGAAAACAGGCGTGACTGAAGTAAATAGTGTCAGTTTTGAAACTTCTAAATTGCGTCAATATAAAGACCAAGCCCGCGATATGGCTCTCAATGCCGCGAAAGAAAAGGCAACCGCAATGGCTGGAGCAATCGGACAAACTATCGGCAAAGCGATTCGCATTACCGAAGGAGAGGTTTCAAATTCAACGCTTAATTACTCGAACACTTCCGCAAATTCTTCAAACTTTAGATCCATACCGGCTGTTGAAACCGTCTCAACAAGCGTCGGCTCGTTTTCGCCGGGAACGATAACCGTTTCCGCTCAAGCAACTGTTATTTTTATCTTGAACTAAATCTTTAAATGAAAAATTTCCTAATTACATCCGATTTTTCCCGCGACGAAATGGAATCGCTTTTCGATTTGGCGTTGCAATATAAAAACAATCAAATTTCCGATAAACCTTTGTCGGGAAAATCCGTCGCACTTGTCTTTTTTAATCCGTCATTACGAACACGCGCCTCGATGCAGGTCGGCATTTACGAACTCGGCGGAAACGCGGTAATTTTAGAGCCGGGCGGAACGAGCTGGACGCTCGAACATCGCGACGGTGTGGTCATGGACGGCAATAAAACCGAGCACCTGGCTGAATTTGTCCGTGTTTTGGAAAGATATGTGTCGGCGATCGGTGTGCGAACCTTTGCGCATCTCGAAAATTGGGACGAAGACCGCAGCGAACCGATTCTTTCGGCGTTTGAAAGATATGCGACCAAACCGATCATAAATTTAGAATCAGCGATGCATCATCCGTGTCAGGCAATGGCTGATATGATGACGATCCGCGAAAAACTCGGGACGAAAAAGAAAAAAGTTTTGCTGACGTGGGCTTGGCATCCGAAACCTTTGCCGATGGCTGTGCCGAATTCGTTCGCGCTCGCATCGGCGCAATTCGGACACGATCTGCGCATCGCCCACCCGAAAGGTTACGAATTGGACGAAGAGCTTTTAACAGAAATTGAAAATCAGGCAAAGGAAAATGGCGGAAGTCTTGAGATTGTCAATGATGCTCATTCCGCGTTTGAAGAAACGGAAGTCGTCTATGCGAAAAGTTGGGGAAGCAAAAACTTCTACGGCGATCCGCAGAAAGAGCTTGAATTTCGTGACGGGTTGCGGAATCATTGGATTGTTAGCAAAGCCAAAATGGCGCGCTCAAACAACGCGATCTTTATGCATTGTTTGCCGGTTCGACGAAACGTGATCGTGACCGACAGCGTGATTGATTCGCCCCGCTCGGTCGTCATTGACGAAGCCGAAAATCGTCTGCACGTTCAGAAAGCAATTATGGCAATGCTTTTGAGAGATTAAAATTATGCTTTTTATGGTTATCGAAAAATTCCAAAATCGTGATCCGAAACCTATTTATCGGAGATTTTTGGACAACGGCCGGATGATGCCCGCCGGTTTGATTTATAAAGATAGTTGGATCGAATCCAATTTTGAACGTTGTTTCCAACTGATGGAATGCGACGATATTTCGCTTTTGCAGGATTGGATCCTTCATTGGCAAGACCTGGCCGAGTTTGAAATTGTTCCCGTCGCAGAATCGAAAGCGACTTCCGAAATAGTCAAAAAGTTTTTATGAACGATACAAAATTAGAACTGCTGCGCGAGGCGTTGCCTTATATTCAAAAATTCAAGGGCAAAACCTTTGTCGTCAAATTTTCGGGCAAAGTCACGGAAAATAAAGAAAATCTCGCGTCGTTGGCCGAAGAATTAGCTCTACTGCATCAGGTCGGCATCAAGATCTGCGTCATTCACGGCGGCGGCAAACAGCTTTCCGAGCTTGCCAAAAAACTCGGTGTTGCGCAAACCGTCATCGAAGGTCGGCGCGTGACGGACGACGACACGCTCGAACTCGCCAAGATGATCTTTGCCGGCAAGATCAACACGGACATTTTAGCCGCGCTGCGTCAGCGCGGAATCAATGCGGTCGGACTTTCCGGAGTTGACGGAAACATTGTC
>JANLTD010000189.1:0-6188 GCA_031362765.1 Acidobacteriota bacterium
GAGAGGTAAATATGTCTTATGAAATTAAAATGGGAATTGTTTTAGTAGTTGGAATTTTGCTTTATCCTTTGATGTTTTTCCTTGTAGCAAAGATAAAAAATGTAGCACAAATAAGAAAGAGCCTTTATATTATAATGCCGAATATTTTTATGATGTCAGCTCTTTTATTTTTTTTATTTCAAAGTTCGTCAACATTACCGCCTAAACCAACAGAGGCTTTTGAGAGAATTGATTCTTTAGGCAAAGCCGAAGATAGGATCAGAGATTTGGAATTCCATTCAAGAGAAGTTGATATTTATGTGCGTTCTTTAAGAGAAGAGATGTTTTTGCTACTTGGTTTTTTGGGACTAATGTTCTTGATTCCATTATTTGTTGTTGCCATTGGAATTGCTAAACCTCTGGAAAAATCAGAACTTGATTAAAATTAATTTATCGTAGGAAACACAATGAACAATCTTTTTAATGCAAATTTAGCGGATGTTCAAAAGACGAATGTTATAATCGGTTTTCGAGGTGAAATATGGAAATTACGATTTCAGTTGCGCCAAAAATTGAAGGTATTTTGGCGCAAAAAGCCGCCGCCGAAGGTCAGAATATCAAAGAATATATTGAATCGTTGGTTGAACGCCAAGCCGTGCGATCTTCGTTGGACGAAATTCTTGCGCCGATGCGCGAAGATTTTGCGAAAAGCGGAATGACCGAAGATGAATTGGACGCGCTTGTTAAAGCGGAAAGTCGGGCGATGCGTGAAGAAAGACGGGCGGACAATTTAGGTTTGAGGTGAAATATGCTGACAGATACGATTCAGATTACGGGTTTACCGCCTTCGGTGATTGAAGCGGTTGAAAACAGAGCTAAAGAAATCGGCACGACGGCGGAAGATTACGTTAGATATTTGATTGAAGAAGATTTGGCTTCGACTTTGAGTACGCGTGTGCTGTTTGCGCCGGTGCGCGAACAAATCAGGGAAAGCGGAATTTCCGAAGCGGAATTGGACAACTTGCTCGAAGAAGCGAGAGAAGAGGTTTATCGGGAAAAAGATAAGTCAAAGAAAATAAACTGTTCGTAGAAAAAGCGATAGAAAAATATGTTTGATTTTAGCCAACATAAAGAAACAATCAGTCGTTTATGCAAAAATTACGGCATTGCGCGTTTTGAGATTTTTGGCTCGGCGTTGGGCGAAGATTTTGGCGCGGAAAGCGATATTGATTGTTTGATTGATTTCACGGAAGACGGCGGAAATTATTTTGAGCGTTATTTTGATTTCAAAGACGAACTCGAAAAATTATTCGGTCGAAAGATTGATTTGGTCGTCGAAAAAGCGATTCGCAATCCCTATTTCAAACAAAACGTAAATGAAACCAAACAGCTGATTTATGCCGCGTGATTTGAGAAAAACCTGTTTTGATATTTTACAAGCCGTGAGCGAAATCGAAGAATTTACCGCCGGTAAAACTTTTGTTGATTACAAAGCAAATCGAATGTTGAAAATGGCAATCGAGCGCGAATATGAAATTATCGGCGAAGCGTTGCGACGAATGGAAATTGATTTTCCCGCGCAATTTTTGCAAATCAGCGACGGGCGCAGAATTATCGATTTCAGAAATATTCTGGCGCATGGCTACGATGCCGTTTCAGATGAAATTGTCTGGAGTGTAACGGAAAATAATCTGAAAATTTTGAAAAGGGAAATTGAGCAAATTTTTGAGGAACTTGAATGAACAATCTTTTTAATGCAAATTTAGCGGAAGTTGATCCGATTATTTCGGAGGCAATTGATAATGAAACGCGGCGCCAGTCAAACGGACTCGAATTGATCGCGTCGGAAAATTTTGTGTCGGAAGCCGTTCTTCAGGCGATGGGTTCGGTTTTTACGAACAAATATGCCGAAGGCTATCCGAAAAAGCGTTATTACGGCGGCTGTGAGTTTGCCGATGTGGTCGAGCAATTGGCGATTGACCGCGCCAAGGAAATTTTTGGCGCCGATCACGCCAATGTTCAGCCGCATTCGGGCGCGCAGGCAAATATGGCGGTTTTTCTCGCGTCGTTGCAGCACGGCGACCGTATCTTGGGAATGAATCTGTCGCACGGCGGACATCTGACGCACGGGCATCCGATGAATTTTTCGGGCATCAATTTTGAAGTTTCCGATTACGGCGTTTCACGCGAAACTGAAACTATTGATTACGACGCGCTTGCTGCAAAAGCCGAAGAAACGCGCCCGAAAATGATCATCTGCGGCGCGTCCGCCTATCCGCGAACGATTGATTTTGCGCGAATCGGCGAAATTGCGCGCTCCGTGGGTGCAATTATTATGGCGGACATCGCGCATATTGCCGGAATGGTCGCGGTCGGGCTTCATCCGTCGCCGGTGCCGCATTGCGAATTTGTCACGACGACGACGCATAAAACATTGCGCGGCCCGCGCGGTGGACTCATTTTGTGCCGCGAAGAATTTGCGAAAGCGGTTGATAAAGCCGTCTTCCCGGGCGTGCAGGGCGGCCCGCTGATCCATGTTATTTCGGCAAAAGCGGTCGCCTTTGGCGAAGCTCTGCGGACAGATTTCAAAGCGTATCAACAGCAGATTCTCGACAACGCGCAAGCGATGGCAAGTGAACTGACGGCAAGCGGTTTGCGGCTTGTTTCCGGCGGAACGGACAATCATCTGATGCTGATCGACGTTTTCGCGGACGGCAAAGGCATTACCGGAAAGGTCGCGGAAAAGGCATTGGACGCGGTTCATCTGACGGTCAACAAAAACACGATCCCGTTTGACACGAATTCGCCGTTTGTCGCTTCGGGAATCCGCATCGGAACGCCTGCGCTGACAACACGCGGAATGAAGGAAGACGAGATGCGCCAAATCGCACGGCTGATCGCTTCGGTCATTCACGAGGTTGAATCTGAAGAAGTTAAAGAACATGTGAAAAGCGAGGTTGCGGAATTGACGGCGCGTTTTCCGCTTTACGCACATCGTTTGAGCGCGGGCAAAACGGACGCGATTTCGGCAAGTTAAAGTTTGGATTTTTTCAAAAAGATGCGAAATAAACTCGAATTTGAAGAACTCTCTGATGATTTTCAAAAATTTGAAGATTTAGTTGCGGATTATTTTCGGGAAATCCAAAAAGACAAAATTCTTGGCACTAGCATCAAAGATATAGAAGTTCGACAATCGGGTAAAGGCGCAGATGGCGGACGAGATATTTTGATAATTTTTCAACTTACAGATTCGGTCATAAAATTTGAAAGAAAGTGGGTAATTCAGTGTAAATTTTATAAAGATGATGTTTCAAAGTCGCATCTTTCGGATGTAAATATTCCAAGTTTGATACACGAATATGCGGCTGATGGCTATTTACTCGTTTGCCGAAAAGGTGTAAATTCAAGTGTAACGAATATGTTTGATAATCTGCGAAAAAATTGTAGATTTGGATATAATTACGAGATTTGGAAAGGTGGCGAGCTAAAAAGACGGATTAGGAATTTAGGCGAGAGTTTGATACAAACATACTTTCCCGAACATTTTGAATATTTGCGAAAACTTGAACAAGATTTAGAGGATTTATGATTGCATTTATATCGGATTCAATAAGTGATTCAGAACAATATGTTTTAACGCTTCTTGCACAGAAACTGCGCGAGAAAGGATTTTCTGTAACTTCTAACTACAAGCAATCATCCAAATTTCTTGATTTTCAGACAATAAATGCAATTAAAAATGCAGATTTATTTATCGGACTCGTTGCCACTTCCGGTAATATGACTTCAACCGCAAGAGTTTATAGTGAATTGAACCAAGCGTTTTTGTATAATAAGCCAACAATTTTTTTAGCTGAAGAAACAGTAGATTTAGCACCGCATATCAGTAGTTATCCGAATACGATAAGATTTAACAGGTATTATCCTAATCTTGCTATTGATGAAGTAAATCGGCGCATTCACTTTTCGCAAACACAGCCGCAACAAGATAATACACTCGCTTGGCTAATTGGCGGCGGAATTGCCGCAGTAGCTTTAATCTCTTTACTTTCTGATAAAAAAAAATAAGGACAAAACTACGACAAAAGTGAAAAAAATCATCTTCATTTTTATTTTGACGAGTTTATTTTCGATCAGCGCGTTTGCCCAAAGCAATAGTGTTTCCGAGACTCCGTCGACAATCATGCCGACAATTCCGGCGGACTTTAAAAGCGACGGCTGTTCAAATTTTCCGGACGGCGATTATGTGGATTGCTGCGTTGAACACGACAAGGCTTATTTTGCGGGCGGAAGCTGGAAAATGCGCTGGCGGGCGGACAAAAAACTTTATCAATGTGTGGCGGCGAAAAAAGGTTTCAAGCATAAATTGATCGCACCGGTGATGTGGGTCGGTGTCCGCATTTTCGGCGCACCATTTCTACCGACTTCATTTCGTTGGGGATTCGGGCGCAAAAAGACCTCGAAATAAATCTTTTAAAATTTTATGAGTAACTTATCGGATATCGGGTTTCCGACACCTGACGACAACGCGATTAACGAGATGATCATGCACGTTTTGGAGCATACCAAACCGGTTAAAACTTCGCACGGGTTTTACCTGATTTACCGTGACTCTTCGGGCGCGGAAATTTATTTGCAGGGAAATTTCAAGGAAGAATTGGTTGGGTTTAATCCGCATTACGCGGGCAAAAGCCGCCGCACGGTCGGCCTAACAACATCCATTACACGCGATTCTTCGGAGCTCGACGGCGGTTTTCACGCGTGGGCAAATCCGCAAGAGGGTTTGAGTGAATCGGGCGATTACCCATTTGTTTTCGACGTTCCCGATTTTCGCACGGTTGAAAATTCAGGGTTTCCGCAAACGGTCGAAATCCAACTGACGGCTTTTGCCTCGAACGATTTTAAGATATTTGAGAACGACGAAGATTATCAAAAAGCGCAGGAATCCGTACTGAAATACGCTTCAAAAATGTTTGTGCCGAGCGGACTTTTTGCGGTTGACGAAAAGGATGGCAGCCGTGATCTGAGTCTCGCGCGTCCGGTCGGAATGTTCGCGGGCGAGATCAAAGATGTTGAATTAAAGACCAACGAACTTTCGGGCGAAAAGTTTTACGCGCTTCTTGTCGAAACGCTCGGCGGCGATTTGGATGTCGTCGTTGACCCGAAATTTGTGCCGAACGAACCGCAGATCGGCGGCATCGTCAGCGGGCAATTTTGGCTTTCGGGGAAGATTTTGGTTTGAAATTTTTATTCACCGCAGAGACGCTGAGAAATTAAAGGAAGTTTAATTGCTTTGAACGATTTTCAAAAATCTCAGCGTCTCAGCGTCTTTGCGGTTTATTTTTCTTAAGTCAAACTTGCCTTAATTCGTCTTGACCGGCGCGGTCGGACGCGCGGGAAGTTTCATCGGGTTCGCGGTGATCTTCTTCAACACTTCCTCGACCGCTTTTTCGAGTTGCGGGTCACGTCCGGCGATGACCGAACGGGGATCGTTTTCGACTTCGATGTCGGGGTCAACGCCGTAGCCTTCGATGACCCATTCACCCTTGACATTGATCATCCCGAATTCGGGCACGTTGACCGTGCCGCCGTCAATTAAACCGCCGCGATTGGAAATGCCGACAACACCGCCCCAGGATCGTTTGCCGACGAGCGTTCCGAGACCCGCCTGACGAAACATATACGGGAAAATGTCGCCGTCCGAAGCCGAATTTTCGTTCAAAATGGCGACCATCGAACCAAAGAACGCGCTGTCGGGATAAGTTGTCAAACTTTCGTTGGTGCGGAAATAGTTTCCGCCCAAAACCTTACGCCGGAGGCGTTCGATCAGCATTCGCGAAACATTGCCGCCGCCGTTGGCGCGAACGTCAACGACCAGACCTTCTTTATCCAACTGCGGATAATACCATTTGATAAATTCGCGGATTCCGCCGGCGCCCATATCCGGAATATGGATATAGCCGACGCGTCCGTTCGTCATCTCAGAAACACGCTTGCGATTTGCCGTGATCCATTCGAGATAGATCAGACTGCTTTCGTCCGTGACCGGGCGATAGGAGGTCTGTCTTGCGCCGGTCAGGCTTGGCGTCGAATTAACGGTCAGCAGCACGGGCGCATCGGCTTTGTTTCGCAGGTATTGATAAATGTCTTTATCGGCGGTCACGTCTTCGCCGTTGATCTGCAAAATGTAATCGCCGACCTGGGCGTTG
>JANLTD010000226.1:0-2387 GCA_031362765.1 Acidobacteriota bacterium
TGAATGCGGCGCGCATCGCGACCTCGGTTTTACCGTAGCCGACATCGCCGACGATCAGGCGATCCATCGGGACGGCCGCTTGCATATCGTTTTTCGTGTCTTCGATCGCGTTCGCCTGATCAACCGTCAGATCGTATGGAAAAGCGTCTTCAAATTCTATTTGCCACGGCGCGTCGGGCGAAAAGGCGAACCCTTTGACCAATTTACGTTCGGCGTAAAGGCGCAGCAGTTCGTCCGCCATATCGCGCATTGCGCGTTTCGCCTTCGCCTTTGTTTTTTGCCAGCCGAGTCCGCCGAGTCGGTCCAATGCCGGCTGCGCGGCTTCGCCCGACGAATAGCGCGAAACCAGATCAAGCCGCTCGACCGGCACAAATAGTTTTGTGTTGTCGGCATACACGAGCAGCATAAATTCGCGCTCGGAGCCTTGCGCCTGAATCGTCTGCAAACCTTCAAAACGTCCGATGCCGTGGTCAACGTGAACGACGTAATCGCCAATTTTTAAATCGCGGAAATCCGAGATAAAGGCACCGAGATTGGTTTTTGGTCTTTGGTCTTTGGTCTTTGGTCTTTGGTATTCGTGTTGGGTCGTTTCGCCGAAGATGTCGGTTTCGGTGAAAACCGTTAAATTTAATGATGGAATTTCAAAACCGCTTGAAAGATCTCCGACCGCGAGATTGGCAGGTGTCAAATTGGCTTTGTAATCGCGCAAGATTTCGGTAAATCGCTCAACCAGACCGTGCGTTTGAAAAACGAATCTGAAATTTGCGAGCTTTGATTTGGATTCTTGGACAAAGAGCGCGACATCGCCGTGAAATTTGCGCGTCGAGCGCGAACCGATCTCAATTTCTTGCTCAATTTCGGCGGTTGGGAAAAGAAAAAGCGGTTGCGCCGGATTTGAAATTTGAAATTTGAAATTTGAAATTTGAAATAACGGCAAATCATTCTCAAACTCCATATCTTCGCCCGTTTGCGCCGCGCTTTTGCCTAACATCCGCATTTCCAGACGCTGTTTATTGGCGAGCGTTTCGCGTAATTGTGCGCCGCTTAAAAATAATTCGTTTGGTTCTAAACCAATTGCGCCGGCATTGGTGATTTCGGCAAAACGATTTTCTAAACTTTGGTAATAACTTGCGAGCGTTTGTTCGACGATTGCCGGTTCGTCAATTATAAAAACCGCGTCTTTCAGATAATCGAAAATGCTCGCATCACGCGCATTGACAAGCGGCATCAGAAATTCCCAGCCCGAAAAAGATTCTCCCTCGGAAGCAAAATCAGTCAGGTCTTTGACCGCCCGCGCTTGTTTGTCATCTGAAAATCTTTCACGTGCGAAAAACGCCCAATCATTGAAATCGCGGGAATTAGCGGCAAATTCACGCATCGGCGCGATCGAGATCTCTTTTAGTTTGCCGACCGAAAGCTGAGTTTCCGCGTCAAATTCGCGAATCGAATCAACCGTGTCGCCGAAAAATTCGATGCGGACAGGCATCGCGGCAGTCGGCGACCAGACATCAATAATTCCGCCGCGCACCGAAAATTCGCCGATGTTTTTAATCGGCTCTTCGCGGACATAACCGCCCGAAACAAGCTTTTCGATCAGATCTTCGGGCGCAAAATCGGCATCGCATCTGAGATTCGCGCCAAAACTTTTCATCTCGTGCGGCGAAACCGTTTTCGTGATCAAAGATTTTGCCGACACGATCACAAAATCCGTTTGCGCGAAAGACAGATTCCAAAGCGTCAAAGCGCGCCGTTCGAGCGTTTCGGCGTGCGGCGAGATGCCGGAATAGATGTCGGTCTCAAAGGACGGAAGAGTTAAAAGACTTTGCGACGGAGAGACGGAGCGACTGAGTGACTGAGTTACTGAGTTACTGAGCGATTCTGTCGCTTCGTCGCTCCGTCCCTTCGTCCCTTCGTCCCCGAAAAAAGACAGGTCACCTTCCCACGTTTCAAGGTCTTTGTTTGAATCGGCGACGACGACGAAAGTTTTTTTTGTTTCGGCTTGAAGACGTGCAAGAACAACGGCTTTTGAGGCTACGGAAGTCAAACCGCCAAGGCTGACGGCACGCGTTCCGCGCCGGATCTCATCGCGCAGACGTTTTATTTCGGTTGTTTCTTCGGCGGCAAAGGTCATATAGTTCCAAGTTCCAAGTGCCAGGTTCCAAGTGCCAAGTTGGATTCGTTTTTAACTTGGAACCCAAAACTTGGAACTTGGAACTAATCTTACGGCAGGATCATAAGTTTGCCTTCGCCCGTGATGAGCAGTTCGCCGTTTTGGTTTTCGCAGGTCGTTTCGATCGTCACGATCGGTTTGTCCTGACGGATCTCCTTGACAACGGCTTTTGCCGTCACCGTGTCGCCGATAAAAACAGGCGCGATGAATTTTAAGG
>JANLTD010000234.1:0-5715 GCA_031362765.1 Acidobacteriota bacterium
GGTGCGGCCGTATGCGCAATCAACTATCGGGCGGGTGTACCATGACCCGAAAAAAATCCCGATTCGCCCCTTTGGCGGCAGCACACGCCAGAAGCGCCAGGCTTCGGGTCGCTCACTCTCTTCGTCAGACGGCGCGCCGAACGCATACGCCTGCAAATAACGAGCATCCATCCATTCGTGAAGTAGATTGACCGTTTCGCCTTTGCCGGCGCCATCCACACCGCCGATCAAAATGATCACGGGAAACGGCGCGCGTTTCAGGTCTTCCTGAATTTCGAGGAGCTGCATTCGCAATTCCGGTTCCTGGGCTTGATATTCTTCCTTGCTTAATTTATGACCGAGCTCTGCTGTTTCAAACATTATGCCTCCTTTTATTCGGGGGTATTAATCATAATATTCCAAACCAAGGTGCGTAATCAATTCTTCGCCCATCAAATGCCGCAAAGTATTCTTAAGTTTTTTCTGCTGAATAAAAATATCGTGTTCGGGATAAAGTCCGGCGGCGGTTTGCGGGGCCCTTAAATAGAACGAAATCCACTCCTGAACGCCCTTCATTCCGACCCGTTGTGCCAAATCCATAAACAACGCCAGATCTAAAACAAGCGGCGCGGCAAGGATCGAATCGCTACAGGAAATCAATTGTTATTCAAACGGATATTTTTTGCTTTCGTCATTGCCGTGTAAATCACCGGAAAAGTAAAACCTTGGCGCAGAATTTGATCCTTTAGCCTTTAATAACGAAAGCGAGTAATTAAATTTACGCTCGCTTTCAGGAAAATTCATGAAATCCAAAAGTGTCGCGAAAATGTTGGAGTGAGAGGCTTTATAACTTGTGTCAAGAGGTGGAAAAGCGTCAGGTTCGGCAATAATAAAGAGCGGCACAACAGATTCATTTTTGGTAGTTGAGCAGTGAGAGGCGATCTCGCCATTTTCGCTTAAAGTTTGTCCGTGATCTGATGTATAGACGTAAAAAGTATTTTCTGCTAATCTGCCGCCCCCATCAAATAACTCCGAAAAAAAACTCTGCGAGTTGTAGCGGATCGCGTTGTCATACTCGGTTTTTAGCTTTTCCTTACCTATTTCAGGATTATAAGTAATTAAGTAACTATCTTTGACCGTCGCATCCTCCGAATTTGGGTAAGAGTCGGTGTAGGGCTTATGAACGCCGTATTTGTTTATCCAGATAAAGTTTCCCGTCGAACTGACGGTAATTTCTTTTACTCGGCGGGCAATTTCCCCATCTACGTCATACATGTTTTTAACATTTTTGCTCAACTCACTTTCCTTTATCCATTCGCCGAAACTGGGAATATCCGACGGCTTTCCGTTCCAAAGCCCCGAAACCTGTCCGTCAAAATAGTATGTTTTGTAATTCATCGCCTTTGCATACTGAAAAATAGTCGGCATTTTATAGATATTAAAACTGTAATCGGGCAAGTCTGTTAAGCCGGTCAGCATTAGATTGTTCGACGTTCCGCTGCAAGTCGTTCCTGAAACAGCAATGCCCCAATTTTTGATAAAGTTTTTTTGATTCAGTTCGTCGAGAAACGGCGTGGTTGGTTTGTCATAGCCATTTAAGCTTAAATGGTCGCCGCGAACCGATTCATCAATAATAAAGACGATATTATTACCCGGTAAGGACGTGGTCTGAAATTCGATCTTCTCGCGCACAGCTCTGTAGTTAATGATTCGTGGTGTGTCGTTGATCGAACCCACATACCAAGCCGTCGGAAAATTGACAAGAGTTCGACAACCCCAACTAAAAGAGATTGTGTAGAAGCTGTTTTGGGTAAAATAGCTCGTCGCGAAAAAAAAAACGCCGGTGGCTAACATTACAAAAATAAAAACCATTCCGCCTTTTTTCCAAACCGGCTTTGTCTGAAACAGAATAAAGCCGAAGACAACAAGAGGAATCAATGCCAAATAGTTAAAATACATCGCGGCGGCATTCGATATAATTTTCCAATTTGTAGAGAAAAATGCGATTTCAGCATCGTGAATGCTGGAAAACCGCTTATACGCTTTATAGTGGGCGTATTCGTTTAAAATTATCAGGGCAAAAATTAGAAAATATATGATTCGATAGTGATAAGGCGTGCCAAAAGCCGCACAAAAGAATAAAAAAGCCGTTCCCAAAGAAGCAACCGAAATAAGCAAAATAAAAAAGAGCCGCAGATAATTTCCGTTTCCGATATGTTTCGAAAGAACAATAAATTCTTCGCTGTTGCGAAAAAACATAAGTTCAAAGATAAGTAATCCCGTCAAAAATAAAGCTGCATAGATAAAAGGCTTTGAGCAGAAAAAATGCTGCTGCGGCTTCTCATCATTTTCCCTAATCATAATATTCCAAACCAAGGTGCGTAATCAATTCTTCTCCCATCAAATGCCGCAAAGTATTCTTAAGTTTTTTCTGCTGAATAAAAATATCGTGTTCGGGATAAAGTCCGGCGGCGGTTTGCGGGGCTTTGAAATAGAACGAAAGCCATTCCTGCACGCCCTTCATTCCGGCGCGGTGCGCCAGATCCATAAACAACGCGAGGTCTAAGACGAGCGGCGCGGCAAGGATCGAATCACGGCACAGGAAGTCAATTTTGATCTGCATTTTGTAGCCAAGCCAGCCAAAAATATCGATCGCGTCCCAACCTTCTTTGTTATCGCCGCGCGGCGGATAATAGTTGATGCGGACGACGTGCGAAAAGTCTTTGTAGAGATCGGGATGCACGTCGGGCTGCAGAATATGCTCGAGAACCGAAAGTTTCGATTCTTCTTTCGTCTTGAAATTTTCCGGATCGTCGAGAACTTCGCCGTCGCGGTTTCCCAAAATATTCGTTGAATACCAACCGTCAAGCCCGAGCATTCGCGCTTTGAGTCCGGGCGCGATGATCGTTTTCATTAAAGTTTGTCCGGTTTTGAAATCTTTTCCGCAGATCGGCACGCCGTGTTGTTCGGCAAGTTTCGTTAAAGCGGGAATATCAACCGTCAGATTCGGTGCGCCGTTGGCAAACGGAACGCCTGATTTGATGGCGGCGTAAGCATAGATCATCGAAGGCGCAATGCGTTCATCGTTGTCATACATCGCCTTTTCAAACGCTTCAACCGTGCAATGAATATCGGAAGTTTCGAGATAAATTTCGGTCGAAGCCGCCCAGACAATGACCAGTCGTTCACAGCCTTTTTCAGCTTTGAATCGCGCCATATCCGCCATCAATTGTTCGGCAAGTTCCATTTTGTTCTTGCCTTCCTTGATGTTCGTGCCGTTCAGCCGCTTGACGTAATTGTGATTAAAGACGGCTTTCATCGGTTTCAGAGAATCAAGCTGTTCGCGCAATTCTTCGACCAAAGCCTTTTCCAAAACTCCGGCGTGAAGCGCGGCTTCATACGCCGAATCTTCAAAAATATCCCACGCGCCAAAAACGACGTCATCGAGACTTGCGAGCGGCACAAAATCCTTGATCTTGGGCGAACGATTTTCGGTGCGTTTGCCCAAACGGATCGTTCCCATCTGCGTCAAAGAGCCGATCGGCTTTGCCGTTCCCTTGCGGATCGCTTCGACGCCCGCGACAAATGTCGTGCTGACCGCACCGAGTCCGACCAGTAAAATACCGAGTTTTCCGCCAATCGGCGCGATTTCTACACCTTTTTCAACCATTATTTATCCAACGCTCTCCAATAAGTAAAAGAGAAATGATAACGTTACGCAATTGTTAAGGCAACCGCAGGAAAAAGTTTGTTAAATCGGAATGAATTTAAGCGGCTTGTTTTTCGGACTAACTCTAAACTAAAACTTTCTTGTTATGACGAAATTCTTCGGCTAATTCTTTGGCATCCGCGCGAAGAAGCAGAACTTCTGCTTTCAGGCGGTCAACAATACGCCGTTGTGGACAATCCCTTGTCGAATCGCTTCAAATTGTACATCAACCGATTCAATCCCTTGTCGAATCTATTCAAATTGAGTATCAGGTTCTTTTTTGTACTCGTCAATCAGCTTGTCGCTGTCATTGAACTTAATTCAAGTTGAACAGCAAACTAAAGATTTGTTGGACTTCGTTATCAAATTTTAGTGGACAACGTTATTTTACCCGTGTTACTAAAGCAACAAAATACTTGCCAATCATCGGAGACAAAATCTAAAATTCCGCGAAAGTCCAAGATTGGGATTGATTAAAAATCTGAAATCCGCGCATTTTGATTTCCTGATCCTCATAATTTCATATCGTTTGACTGCGACAAACCGAGACGGCGCAGTAAATTCTGAAAGCGCGAATCGTCGCGCAGATTGTTCCATTTCGGTTCGACTTTCAGAAAAGCCATTTTCGGGTCGCGCTGTTCGAAGCCTTTCTCCAGCCATTCGAGTGATTTGTCAGTTTCGCCTAAACCGTTGTAAATCAGTGCCAAATGATCAGGCGGAACGAACCGTGTCTCTGATAGTTTTAATAATTCGTTCAGCAATGCGCGCGCTTCGTCAATTTTCCCCCATTTCCCCAGTGCGTAGCCTTCATACGCGACTGACACAGTTTGAGTGGGCGAAAGTTCCCGCGCTTTTCGCGCTTCGGCGACAGCTTCTTCAAACATTCCCTTTTCGGTATAAACACTCGCGGCGAATAAATGCGGCATCCAGAAATTCGGCGCGAGTTCAGATGTTTTTCGCAATCTGTCCAATGCTTCGTCGGGTTTTCCGGCGTGCAGCAGAAATTGTCCTTCGAGCGCGCCCGCGAACGGAAAAAGCGGGTCGAGTTCGCGGGCGCGCTTGATTTCGGCGAGCGCTTCCGTGTGTCGTCCGGTGTTGGAAAGCAGATGGGCGTAAAAAATATAAACATTCGCCTCGTTCGGACTCAATTCCAGAGCCAGTTTGAATTGATTTTCGGAATCTTTCCAATTCCACTGCCAAAACAACGTCGCGCCGAGCGCGGTATGCGCTTCGGCGAGCGTTTCGTCAAGTTCGATTGCCTTGTTCGCCGCCGCTTGCGATTTCGGCAGAAACTCGGTCGGAGGCATTTCGCTGCCGACCGCCAGCGAACGAAATGCGTCGGCGAGTCCGGCGTAAGCGAGCGCGTAATTCGGGTCAATTTCAATCGCCTGCTGAAAATATGAAATGCCTTTGTTTATTTCCGGCGGCGTTAATTTAAAAACGTGAAAACGTCCGCGCAAATAAAACTGATAGGCTTCGACGTTTTCCGTGTAGCGTTTCGTGAGACGCATTTTTTCGTCACTGCCGAGCTGTAATGCCAGCGCCGCCGCGACTTTGTTTGAAATCGCGTCCTGCACGACAAAAATATCCGTAAATTTCTCGTCGAAAGTTTCCGTCCAGAGCAGTGTTCCGTCAGCGACTTTGACGAGCCGCACGTTGACGCGAATTTTATCGCCCCAGCGCTGAAGACTGCCGTCTAAGACCGATTCGACATCGAGTGCGCGTCCCGCACTCAGCGCATCTTGCTCCAAATTGCCGAACCGGCGCACCGAACTTAAAGGACGCACGACAATTTCCCGGTTGCTGCCAAGCCGTGAGATCAGCGTATCCGCCATCCCGATCTCCAACGCTTCGTCGCGGTTTTCCATGACGAGCGGTTTAAAAGGCAAAACGGCGATCGATTTGATCGAAGTCCGCACGGGTTTTAGATTTGCACTACGCCAGAGATAAAATCCGAGCGAGCCGAGCACGAGAATGATCAAAGCCGCGAAAATGGCGAATCGAAAACGGCTTGGGGTTTGGTTTTC
>JANLTD010000303.1:0-4179 GCA_031362765.1 Acidobacteriota bacterium
CTTCTTTGATAATTTGCTGAAGCGAATCCCAACGCTGTTGTGTGAAGAAATATTTTTCAGGCACGAATTCGATGTTCATTTCCTTTGCGAATTTTTCCGCTCCGTCGCCGACCATCATGACGTGCGGTGATTTTTCCATCACGAGACGCGCCAATGAAATCGGGTTTTTGATGTGTCGAAGTCCGGCAACTGCGCCTGCCGCGAGCGTTTTGCCGTCCATTATCGATGCGTCGAGTTCGTTTTTACCGTCAGCCGTAAAAACCGCGCCTTTGCCAGCGTTGAAAAGCGGCGAATCTTCCAAAATTCTGATCGCGATCTCGACCGCATCGAGAGAAGTTTTGCCGTCTTGCAGAGCTTTGTACCCGGCCAGCACGGCTTCTTCGAGCTTTTTACGATATTCGGCTTCCTTTTCGGGTGTCAGCGAACCTTTTTTTATAACCCCTGCGCCGCCGTGAATGATAAATCCAAGTCGCGGATTCTGCGGCGATTGAAGTTGTTTGATACCTTCAAAACTTCCCTTTTGGGCGAAAACCGGCACCGACACCATCAATAAACACGAAACTAACAAACACGTAACTAATTTTTTCATTGGCAAAACTCTCATATTTTTTTGATAGATTACCACAAAAACAAAAAAGCGGACTGCTCCGCTTTTTGATTTCAGATTTATAACTAAAAAAATTAACTGGGTTTCTTTACCTTGTCCATTTTTTTATCCATTTTATCCATCTTCATCGCATCCGGCTTTATTTTCTTTAAGTTTTCGATAATTTCAGACGGCTCGGCGCGTTTTTGGTAATCAGGTTCGAGGAAAGAATAGACGATCTCGCCTTTTTGATTGACGATGTAAGTCGCCGAAAGCGGCAAATCGGGTTTTTCCGTACCGTTTTGTTTGACCAGATCAACACCGTAACCTTTATATTGCTCGTTGACATCAACCGACAACTGATAAACAATCCCGAATTTTCTCGCCAATTCGAGTTTCGGATCGCTCAAAACGGTAAATTCAACCATATTTTTCTGCACGACGCTCATTGAAGTATCGGCATTTTCAACTGAGATCGCTACCAAAACGCCGCCGTTTTCCTTGATCTGCGTCAGATTTTTCTGCAAATTCCGCAAATAAAGATTGCAAAACGGACACCACGCGCCGCGATAAAAAACGACAACGAGATTGCCTTGTTTCAGCAAATCATCGCTCGCTACCGAATTTCCTTTCGCATCCCTCAAGTTAAACGAAGGCATTACGCCGCCAACTTTCAAAGCCATTTTTGCAGCGTCTTGGGCCGAAATGTCTTTTGTCATCATCGAATCTTTTCCCGCTGTCATTGTGTTCTGTGAAAAAGCGTTAAATGCAAGGACGAGTATACAAATTCCAAGTAAAAATATTTTCTTTGTCATATCGATCTCCTGTTTGAGAATAAAAATTATTATCAATTCAATAATGTCGTATAGACCTGCGTTTTATTCCTTCAATTATTTGAGTTTTTTTGCTTTCAACCAGATGTTTGGGATTGATAAGATCTTTTGGCTTCTTGTGGTATGGGCGCGTTTGGCAAAAACATCGTAATTTTGCTTTTCTATTTCGTCGAGGATTTTCGCGTAAGTCCTGGATGCCAGCAAAACCGTGAACCGCGAATCTTTTTCCAACAACGCGATTCCTTTTTCACCTTTTTCGTAATATTTGCGAGCTCTTTCAATCTGAAACTTCATCATTTCGGCGAAATTCGCGTCAAATTCATTTGCAAAGATCTGAGCTTCCGAAATATTGAACGCCCGAAGATCTTCTTGCGGAATATAGATCCTACCAATCGCCGCATCTTCTTTGACATCGCGCAGAATATTTGTGAGCTGCATCGCGATGCCCAATGCCTCGGCGTACTCAAGCGCGATCTTGTCCGAATAACCCAAAACCTCCGACGACATCAAACCAACGGTCGAAGCGACGCGGAAACAATAAACATAAAGCTCTTCAAATGTTTCGTAGCGTTTGATACGCGTGTCCATCAAAACGCCCTCAATCAATTCTAACGGAAGATTTTGGGGAATATTGTAAGTTTTCAGCAAATCTTGCCAAGCAATAATAACTAGATTTTGGTCTTTGGTCTTTGGTCTTTGGTCCTTGGTTTCGATTTTACCTTTAGCCTTTTGCCTTTTGCCTTCAAAAACTTCTTCAAGATTCTCGCGCCAACGATTAACGGCTAAAATGGCCAACAATTCGTTGCCTTCGCCAATCTCATCAATTTCATCGTCAACGTGCCGGCAAAAGGCGTAAATCGGATAAACGGCACGTCTTTTCGCTTGCGGCAAGAATTTTGCCGCAAAATAAAAACTTTTGGCATGAAGTTTTGTTACGATTTCGCAATATTCGTAGGCTTTTTCGATGTCGTTTTCATCAATCATTTTTGGCTTTCCAACCAAGTTTCAAACTCAACCAAGACCTCAAATTGGTCGGATTTTTCCAGACGGTCAAGAAAATTACTGAGAATTTCCGCAGTCAAAATCGGCAAGGCAAGACTCTGTTCAACCTCGAAATAATCGTCATTTTTGAGCTCATAAATTTTCAATTTTTTACCGTCGTACAGCCAAAATTCGGGAACACGAAGCGCGGAATAAATCGAAAACTTGTCAAGCGAATCGTGGTGAATATCAACTTCGACAACAACATCGGGCGGAACATCACGGCTAAAATCAATCGCGGCTTTTCGTGCCACAGCTTCGGCGTTTTGAATATAAAAACAGCAATCAGGCTCAGAACCGCGTTGTTTGCGCGAGGCTTTCATGGTCGCTGAACCGAAATGCAAAATTTTCTTTCTAAGTCTTAAACTCAGGGTTGTTATCAACATTTCAAAGAATCTGACATATTTTTCGTGCGTCGTAGATAAAGTCATAATTTTTACAATTGTTCCGTCATAGCTAACTCGCAAACCGCTTGCTTCGCCGACTTCTTCGAGAATATTTTCATAATCTTCCCAAGTTTGTTCGCGCAAAATTAGTTCGCTGCCCGCCGGAAGCCCGGAAACTATTTCGTAATAATTTGTTGCTGTTGCGGTTGTCATCTTGTATTTATCCTTATAACTTTTGCCTTTTTACTTTTAACTTTAATTCTTCCGCTCTGCCAAATAATCCGTCAGTTGAATCAAACAACTTCGCGCTTCGGAGGTTGGAAAATTTTCGATCAGAATGCGTTTTGCTTCTTCGACGATTTTTTGGAGCTGGTGGTTTGCAGTTTGTTGACCTTGCGCAATCGCGAAGGTCTTTTGTTCGTCGCCAAAAATCGCGCCGTCCTCTTCGAGATCAATCAAATCGTCGCTTAATTGATACGCGTCGCCGAGCAGTTCGGCAAACCGCGAAAGCGTTACCAGATCGAGATGAGAGGCGCACGCCAGGATCGCGCCGACACGTAAACTCAGACGCATCAGCGCGGAAGTTTTCAGGTTTCTAACCGATTCAAAATCATAATCCGAACCGTTGCCCGCGCCTTTTGCCAACGCGAGATCAACCGATTGTCCGCCGAGCATTCCCGCCGCGCCGATACATTCGACGAGTTCGGCGTGCGCAAGCATCGCGCGTTCCGGCAAATTCGCGTGATTGACAAAAACCAAACCGTACGAGGCATTTAGAAATCCGAGCGCGACCAGAATCGCCAAACCCTCGCCGAATTTTTCGTGCAAGGATGTTTTTCCGCGCCTCTCGGAAGCATTGTCCATACACGGCAGATCGTCAAAGATCAGCGATGAAGTGTGTATAAATTCGCCCGCGATCGCCGCCGGTATCATCATTTCAGGTTTTCCGTCAAAAAGTTCCGCGCCGAGCAAAGTCAAAACCGGTCTTAATCTTTTTCCGCCCGAAAAGAGCGCGTATTCGACCGCTTCGTTAAACTGAGTTTCAACCTGCGGCGGCGCGAGCGGCAGATGTTCGCGCAAAGATCTCTCGATCTGCGGGCGATGCTTTTCGATATATTGCCACAATTCGGCGTGCTTTTCCGTGTGTTTTTCCATTAACAACCCAAAGTTGCAAAACCTGCGACTTCCTTAACCAATTTCCCTTTTTCGGCTTCCGATGAAAGAAAAAGACTTGAACTGAATGAACCTTTTTCGTAACTATTGTAATCCATATAGAAATCAAGTTTTCCATCGCCATCCAAATCCCCAACCCAAAGCAAACTACCAAGATAAT
>JANLTD010000327.1:0-1716 GCA_031362765.1 Acidobacteriota bacterium
GCGAAACCCGCCCGCGTTGGCAATTCGCCGGTGAAAGCTAAAACGGCTAACAAAACGGCAAACGAAGATTTTCCCAACGCGCCGATAGCGACGAAAAATCTCTCCCGTGTTTTTGAAAACGCCAAACGCAGATAAAAAACGCCGAAAAAGAAAATCCACAAAGACAAAATTATCGGATAAAAAGAATTTCCGGCTTCCGGCAAACCACCGAGTTCGCGCAAAAACCTCACTTGCGGAATGAACATTAATGCGCCCGCCATATTCATAAAAAATGTCGTTATCAACGATATTTTGAAAAGTTTTTCGATATTCATAATTTAGACATCTCCGACGTTTCCGCCGAATGAAGAACCGAACGATTTTCGGATGTCCGGTTATTGCTCAAAATCGTCTGTTTTGACCGCGCCGTAATTAAAAGTTCGCGGCAATACCGGCTTTGAATGATTCCATTATATTTCCGGTCAACATACCCGAACCGCCGTTTTGACCGACTTTGTTAGCCGGCGTGATGTCCGAATTAACGATGCCGACTGCGTAATAACCTTCCGGCAGCATTACAATCGCCGCGCCTGCGCCGATGATTAAGATTGCAAATAAACCGATAATAAATGCTTGTATGTTTTTCATAATAATTCTCCTTTTTTAATGCGCCGTTTTTGCGCCTTCAATTACTACTGCGTTTGAGTTCGTCAAAAACTGGCATCGCTTGGAAAATAATTTTAAAAATATAAAAGCCGGACGATTTCACCCGACCGGCTTTTTTTCTTTTATTTGTTTTGATTTTTAGAAATTGTGCTTCATTCCTTCTTTGAATGCGGTAATGCCGACATTATATAGATCGCCGACTCCTAATTCGGGCGAAGTCGTGAACAAAATCAGATAATAATTATCCGGCAGATGCAGTAAAACCGTGCGGTTTCCATCGGAAATACCGTTTGACCACGCGACCCGCGACATTTTGAAATTTGTTGCTATCCAATCTTCGGCTGTCGCCATCGTCCAGACCACACGGTCGTCCGCCGGCATTCCTTCTTTATACATCTCGTCGCGTCCGGCTTGCGTCACGATCAGATCAGTCTTGCTGAAATGCGCGACGTAGTTGGCAAAATCACGCGCCGACGTAAAATAACCGCCCGAACCGACGCAATGCCCGTTGGTTTCCATCATACTATTGAAAATGCCGCCGCCTTTGGCTTGTTTGTTCGGATAGCCGTATGCGCCCGTGTTTTTTACATCTTTATTCGGGTCGCAGGTTGCAATAAATTTCGGCGACATTTTATTCCAAATTCGTTCACGCATCAGCGCGTCCATTCTTTTGCCGAGTTTGTCGCGCACGATTTTATCGGCATCAACCGGCGATTTTCCGTTGCTCTCGATGTCGAGATCATAGTTCAGATTGTGATATTCAATCAGCGGCAAAAGATAACCGCCGAGTGTGAAATTCATATTTGTGTATTTGCGCGTGTTAAAAAGCGCGGGATTAAATTCCTGATCGAGCGCGACTAAAAACTCGGTTATTTTTTTCGTTGTCTTGAAATCCTCATCAAATCCCGAACGATGCTGTAAAAGTTTGCGATAAGTAATATTTCGCTGCTGAGGTCCTTTATCATACGGACCGGGAATCACATCGAGCCAGACTTTCGGAAATTCGCCCCAAACCGGCGTATCCAAATTTCCCTTCAAACTTCTTTCTTTATATTCCGAATCGGTTTTCGC
>JANLTD010000973.1:0-1996 GCA_031362765.1 Acidobacteriota bacterium
ACCAAACGTGAATCGCGATTGTCGGGCTCGAATTTTCCTGCAAAGAAACCACGCGCAAACCGTTTGGCAAAGTGCGCTGTTTGATATTCAAAGGCGTGATCTGCACTTGCCCGAAAACCGTCAGGCTAAGCGCAAACGCCAATACAAGCACTGAAATAAAAGCGTTTAATTTTTTCATATTTGTTTTCAATCAGATGAATTTTTGTTTATTACGCAAGAACGCGTAAATTAGTTTTGAGTCCCAACTTTAGTTGGCTAACCGCCCGCGAAGCACGGCGGTTTTGCCGTCTAAAGACGGGACTCAAAACTTATGCATAATCGTAAAAACCCTTGCCCGATTTGCGTCCAAGCCAACCCGCGTCAACCATTTTGACAAGCAGCGGACACGGACGATATTTCGGGTCGCCCAAGCCTTCGTGCATCACGCGCAAAATCGCCAGACAAACATCCAAACCAATAAAATCAGCCAAAGTAAGCGGTCCCATCGGATGATTCATCCCTAATTTCATAATGCCGTCAATGCTTTCACGCGTCGCAACACCTTCGTAGAGCGCAAAGATCGCTTCATTGATCATCGGCAGCAAAATCCGGTTTGCGACAAAACCCGGAAAATCCTGACAATCGAGCGGTGTTTTGCCCATTGTTTCTGACATTTCCTTGACCTTTGCGTAGGTATCGTCAGATGTCGCAATGCCTCGAATAACTTCGACAAGCTTCATCAACGGAACCGGATTCATAAAGTGCATTCCGATCACTTTGTCGGGACGTGAAGTAACGGCGGCGATCTTTGTGATCGAAATCGACGAAGTATTGGTTGCTAAAATTGTTTCTTCCGAAGTGATCTCGTCGAGTTTTTGAAAAATTTGCTTTTTTATCTCAAAGTTTTCCGTGGCTGCTTCGACTATCAGCGTGCAGTCTTCCAAATCTTCCAGATTTGTTGTGATTTTAATGCGTCCGAGGATTTCAGCCTTCTGATCTTCGGTCATCGTTTCTTTTTTGACGAAACGGTCAAGGCTTTTACCGATATTTGCAAGACCTTTTTCGACAAATTCCTGTTTAATATCGCACATAATCACTTCAAAACCGACATTCGCGGCAGTTTGCGCAATCCCGTTGCCCATTGTCCCCGCACCGATAATTCCGATAATTTCACTCATCTCAGATAATTCCTCTTTAATAAAATTTGTATAAAAACTCTTATTACATTTAACCAAAATTTGGCTATTAAACAAACAAGCGATAAGATTTATAAATCTTATCGCTGGTGTTTGAAAAATTTATATTTGTGGTGTTACTTCCAATTATTCGGCGGCGGAGGTATTTGGTTTGAAAGATCAGAACTACCAAAATATTCTTTCCCGGCATCGCCGAAGATAAACCAAAATCCGTAGATCCCGATTGCAAGACCAAATGGAATGTTCAGGACAGCCAAACAGCATGCAATAATTGCCCAGATCTTTGCCCAGCTTTTGCCGTTTCGCAATCCATAACCGGCAACGACTTTTGGAATCATCATAATAAATCCAAGAATCATTGCGAAAATAATTATCACAGGAATCCAGCTTAGAAAAACTTCGGGATTCGGTTCACCGGCACGGCGCGGCATTTTTGCTAATTCGGGGATCATTACACTGGTCATCGCTGTGGCCATCAAGCCCGCAAATATGCTCACAATAACCTGAAAACCGACGTAAATCCAAAATAAAAGCCCAAGTAATTTAGCGTGTTCTTTTGATGTCATAATTTTTCTCCAAAATAAAATGCGGTCGGCACAATTAATTCACAATAAATTACGCCGACCGCCCCGTTTTGTTGCAAGTATCGTTTAGAAACCTTCGACCGCCATGGCGACTGAATTGCCGCCGCCAAGACAAAGTCCGGCAACGCCTTTTTTCGCGCCGCGACGCTTCATTTCGTAGAGCAAGGTCGTTAAAACCCGGCTTCCCGAATTACCGATCGCGTGTCCCATCGCGACTGCGCCGCCGTTGACGTTGAC
>JANLTD010000352.1:0-4920 GCA_031362765.1 Acidobacteriota bacterium
AGCCCGGAAAGGCGGAAAGGCTTTTTCGCAGCTTTATGCAGCGCAGGCTTTGCGGCATTTTGGGACGGATCTTAGCAAGAATGCTGTTTGGCGGAGTATGAACGCGGCCGAGCAAAGAGAATGGACGTCGCTGCTTGATGCAACGCGGATCTATGATCCGAAAACGCACCAGGTGATCAATCTTCCGGAAAATTATTTGGGAGTCGCCGCACGAATTGCAGCGTATGCTTTCGAATTTGGTGTGATGAAAGATCGGGCATTTCTTGACTCTTTGATCGAACGTGCGGCGGTTCAGTTTACTGACGGAGCGATTTATTCGGACGATGATTTTCCGAACGGACGATACGATCGTTACTCAAATGAGTATGTTCGGTTTTGCTGGAAAGCTGCGGAAGTAGTCGGGCGCAAAGACATTCAGGAAAAGCTGAAACCGTCGCTCAAAACCCAGATGAAGCTTTGGTGGGATTTAGTTTCAGACAAGGGCTACGGCTATAATTGGGGCCGAAGTCAGGGACTTGTGAGCTATCTCGATACGCTTGAAATCGCGGCATTTCTCGGCGAAAATCAGGAATTTCGTCCTGCTCCGATCGAGGACATTGCGAGCCTTTATCATCTCGCGTGGCGTTGGATTCGCGCCGGATATCTTGACGACCGACACACTTTCAATATTTTTGCTTACGGACGCGGAAATTACGCATACATCAGTATTCAGCGCGAATTTCAGCAAATCGCGACGAGTTTTGCCAAGATAATTGTCGCTCACGATAGTTTTATGAAAACTCTCGAAAGCGAAAAGTTGACGGAAATTCCCGCACAACCGAAACTCGGAAATGTGGCGAGGTTTGAATTTTTCAGAAAGGATAAAGATTTTCAACTCGGTGTTTGGATTGTCCGCCAAGGTAACTTAAAATTTGCCTTACCGATCACGACCGGATCGAAACCCGGAGCTTCCGATTATCTTGCAGCACCATACGGGCTGGCGGGTTTTGGGAGCACGGTGGAAATCGTTTATCCCTCAATGGTTCCGTTTCTCGAATTGGAAGACGGGAAAACTTACGCAGCGGGTGAAGGCGCGACGCTGATCGAACCGTCAAAAGACGGACAATCTCTTCGCGCAGTTTGGAAAAAATGGGGACAGATCGGCACTAAATCGGGCGAAAGATTTGAAAACGGAATAACCAGCGAAGTGATTTGGCGGATTGTCGGCAATAAATTAACGCGAACCGAAACGCTCACGGCAAGCAAAGATCTGAAGATCATACGCTGGTGGTTTGCGCTGCCAATGACAGCAGATAAATCACGAATTGAAACGGTTGACGGAAAGCGAACCGATCTCTTTCAAGGGCGTGAAGGGACGTTGAAAGTTTCAACAAACGCCGATTGGCAATACGAAACATCGCTCGAAGCAACGGGCGACAGTAAATTAAGCAAGGGCGTTTTGCTCGCAATTCCGCTTCATTTGATTTATCAGGCGGAAAATATTCAGCTCAAAAAAGATAAGAAAAAATCGTGGCAAATTAGTCTGGAAGTTTTGAAATAGACGCGCGAGACAAAAATTAAAATTTATGATTGGTGAAGCAGGACATATTGAAGCATTGGTTACGGACTGGAATACGATTCCGGTTGAACACCTTGGGGATGGCATCGAACGCCAGATGGTTGTCGGGCAAAACATAATGATTTGCCGTCTCAAATTCGCGCCATTCACAATCACGGCTGAACACAGCCATCCGCACGAGCAGGTGACGCTTGTTATGCAGGGTAAAGTCAAATTTATTCTCGGCGCGGAAGAAAGAATTGTGTCCGCCGGCGACGTTTTGCATTTTCCTTCAAATCACTGGCACGGCGCAACGATGCTTGACGAAGAAGTGGTTTTAATTGATATTTTCTCGCCGATTCGGGAAGATTTTCTGACAAAATAGGTAAAAAAACGCAAATGAATTCAACCGAAAATCAAACGGCGCCAAGTGGACATAGTTCAGGATTGCTTTCCGGAAATTACCGTTGGGTGATTTGCGCGCTGCTGTTTTTTGCGGCGACGGTCAATTACGTTGACCGGCAGGTGATCGGAATTCTGAAACCGACTTTGGCGGTCGAGTTCGGTTGGACAGAGAATGATTACGGTTGGATCGTTTTTGCGTTTCAGACGGCGTATGCGATCGGAATGCTGTTCGTCGGGCGTTTGATGGACCGAATCGGCACGAAAAAAGGCTTTTCGCTGTCAATTATTGTGTGGAGCATCGGTGCGATGATGCACGCGTGGGCGATTCCGATCGGCGCGGCCGTGATCGGAATTATCGGCGCGATCTTTGGTTGGGAAGCTTCGGCGATTACGTTTTCCGTTTCGGTCGTCGGATTTATGTTCGCGCGTTTTGTTTTGGGAATCGGCGAAGCCGGCAATTTCCCCGCCTCGATCAAAACGGTTGCCGAATGGTTTCCGAAAAAGGAACGTGCGCTCGCAACCGGAATCTTCAATGCCGGAACGAATATCGGCGCGTTGGTGACGCCGCTGGTTGTCCCCTGGATCGCCTACACATACGGCTGGTACGAAGCTTTTATTGTGACCGGTGTGATCGGTTTTATCTGGCTTATATTTTGGTTGATCTTCTATCGCAAACCCGCCGAACATCCGAGTCTTTCCCAAGCCGAACTCGAATACATCAACAGCGACAAAGAAGAGATTTTGCCGCCGATCGCCTGGGCAAGGCTAATTCCGCATCGGCAAACCTGGGCTTTTGCGATCGGAAAACTTTTGACCGATCCGATCTGGTGGGTCTATCTTTTTTGGCTGCCGGATTTTCTTAACAAAAAACACGGATTAGACCTGAAAACTTTTGGAATTCCGCTTGCCGTGATCTACATTATTGCCGATTTCGGGAGCGTCGGCGGCGGTTGGATTTCGGGCGCATTGATCAAACGCGGCTGGACGCTAAATCGCGGCCGCAAAACAGCGAT
Organism: Acidobacteriota bacterium; assembly: GCA_031362765.1. Taxonomy (GTDB): domain Bacteria; phylum Acidobacteriota; class Blastocatellia; order Pyrinomonadales; family Pyrinomonadaceae; genus JAFDVJ01. Next base: position 2,956 of record JANLTD010000352.1, read on the forward strand.
GTTGATCTGCGCATTGGCGGTTGTCCCGATCATCTTTGCTTCAATGACCTCAAATTTGTGGGTTTCTGTTGTCTTGATCGGAATTGCGGCGGCGGCGCATCAGGGTTGGTCGGCAAATCTTTTCACGCTTTCATCTGATATGTTTCCGCGCCAGGCGGTCGGTTCGGTGGTCGGAATCGGCGGAATGGCGGGTGCGATCGGCGGAATGTTTATCGCCAAACTTGTCGGTTGGATCTTGGATTCCACCGGAAGTTACGTTCCGATCTTTGCGATCGCGGCATCGGCTTATTTAATTGCGCTGCTGATCATTCACTTGCTCGCGCCGAAACTGGAGCAGGCGAAATTGTAATACGCGTAACTTCTCAAAACGGTGTATCAGCATCAATAAATTTTCAGGGTATAAGGAACAAGGTGATGAAAATCGAGTCAATTGGGAAAATCTTTATCGGAATCATTTTCGCGGCGATCAGCGGGCAGATGATCTTCGCCCAAAATCCAAGGGTTTTTGTCTTAAATTCAAAAACACTGAGCGAGCGCAAGGCAAGAATTTTCAACAAGAAATCGCCTGATACGTCGTATCAAGCCGTCATCGAACAGCTTGATAAAGAAGCTAAAAAAGCCTTGAAAACGGAAATTCTCTCGATCGTCACAAAAGAAGCCGTGCCGCCTGGCGCCGATAAACACGATTATGTGAGTCAGGCTCCATATTTTTGGCGGAATCCGGCAACTGAGAGCGGGTTTCCATATATTCGCAAAGACGGCCAACGAAATCCGGAGATCAAGAAATATCCCGACCACGATCTGATGGACGAAATGGTCGCGGCGGTCGAAAAACTCTCGATTGCTTTTTACTTCACAAACAAAGAAGAATATGCCGCGAGAGCAGGCGAAATTCTACGGCTCTGGTTTCTTGATGGAAAAACGAAAATGAATCCGAATCTGGAGTTTGCACAGGCAATTCCGGGCGTCAATACCGGACGCGGAATCGGAATAATTGAAACGCGCGGTTTGACGCGGGTTGTGGATTCGGTCGGTTTATTGGAAGGCTCAAAATCCTGGACAAAAGCCGATCAAAAAGGACTCGAAACGTGGTTTGAGCAGTATTTGAAATGGCTCACGACCAGTAAAAACGGCATTGATGAAAGCCAGGCGAAAAACAATCACGGCACGCATTATGACGTTCAGGTTGTATCTTTTGCTTTGTTTGTCGGGAAATCGGACTTTGCCAAAAAGCAGCTCGAAAATGTTACTCAAAAGAGAATCGAAAAACAGATCGAACCGGATGGCCGGATGCCGCTTGAATTAGAGCGGACAAAATCCTGGAATTACAGTACGATGAATCTCGAAGGCTTTGTGATACTTGCGGAACTGGCCGCAAATGTCGGCGTTGATCTATGGAATTTCCAAACAAAAGACGGACGCGGAATCCGCCGGGCGATCGAGTTTCTTTATCCTTTCTTAAGCAGCGAAAACAAATGGAAATACGAGCAAATCGAAGGTTGGGAGCCTGAACGACTCTTTCTGACTCTGCGCCGTGCCGCTCGAAAATATTCGGATGAGAAATTTATGAAAATGATGTTATCATTGCCAAAACCGGAAGCCGAAGATAAGAATACGCTCCTGATTTTCTAAATTTGCAAACAATATTAAGAGGTCCGGCTTAAAAATATGAGCATCTTAAATTTATTCAAACTCGACGGAAAGATGGCACTCGTCACGGGGGCATCGGTCGGCCTCGGGGCTTCGATGGCGATCGCCCTTGCGGAAGCCGGCGCTGATGTTGCGTGCCACTGTCATTTCGACGGCGAAGCCGGTGAAACCTGCGCAGCGATCGAAAAACTCGGCCGCCGCGCGTTTTCGGTTGCAGGCGATATGTCGGACAAAGAAACACCGAAAAGAATAGCGGCAAACGTCGTTGAAAAATTCGGACGACGGCTCGAACATGAACCGACTGGCGATCATCAA
>JANLTD010000359.1:0-3086 GCA_031362765.1 Acidobacteriota bacterium
TCGAAACATTCAAGGTTATCGCGACCACCGAACCGGTGCCGCGTCGAAATTATGAATTTCTCGAAATGAAATCTCTCAATGCAAAAAGAACCGGCGAAGAAACATCTCTGGCAAGCGTTGGCGATTGGACGACCGATGAAATAAATTTTGAAATAACGGTGCCAAAATAATAATATCTAAGGCACAGATCTTTACAAACTAAAAAGGAGAAAAAACTTATGAAAACAAACACACGATTATTTTTAATTTTCACGCTGATTTTGGCGTTTTGCGCCATTTCAGCCGAGGCAAAAGGTAACAAATACGCTCTTTTTATCGGCATCAACAATTATCCCGACACGATCGGCCCGCTTTCCGGTTGTGAAAACGATGCCAAACAGATGAAAAGGACCTTAACACTCAAATACGGTTTCAAAGCGGCAAATACGACAATGTTGCTGAGTGAGAGCGCAACGCGGCAGGCGATTTTGGACAATCTCAAAATGTATGCCGCAAAAGCGAGCGCCGGCGACATTTTCGTGATGCAGTATTCCGGTCACGGTTCGCTCTTTCCCGATGCTTATTCGGAAGAAATGGACGAAACCCGCGACATATTTTTTGACGATCCGGGCAGTGATTTTATTGATTATCCGCGCGACAAGTACGATTCGACGATTTTGCCGGTTGATGCAATGGAAACCACGAGCGGAAAGCCCTGGATGAATATGATCCTCGATGATGAACTTTTTGCGATGTTTGCGGAATTTACCAAGAAAGGCGCACAAGTTGTGTTCATCTCGGACAGCTGTTTTTCGGGCGATATTTCCCGGGCGAAAGTAACGAAGGAAAAAATGCGGGCGGTTTCAGTTACGAGAGTTTTCGGCACGAAAAGTTTCGAGGCGATAAAATTTGCGAAACCCGCGACTTCCCGCAGCGTGACGAACCCGCGGCCGATGAACAATCTGTATATCACTTTGACCGGTGCAGATGCCGACGAACTCGCGTCTGACGGAGCGCCGAAAGCCATCCAAATGGGACTTTTTACCGAAAATCTGGTCAGGTATTTAAATACCAAAGGGGCCGCCGCAATGACTTATTCAAAGCTTATGACAAAAGTTTCGGCCGATGTCAAAAAGGCTTCGGGTGGGGGCGATCGCGACCAAAATCCGCAGCTTGAAAAGCGTTTCGGCAATCCCGATATGATGATTTTCAGCGTGCCGAAATAGACACTCGTGCGGTAATGCCACAGTAAAAGTTAAATCTGCCTACGAAACATCCGAAAGGTCATTGCTGAGCGGCACAGTTATTGCTTATTTGAAAATTACTAAAATTTAAGAGAATTTTGCCTACGAAAGACACGAAAGATACGAAATCAAGAAAAAAGTTTTGGCAAAATTGCTTTTTTTTCGTTTTTTTCGTGTGTGCGCTTAGGCAGATTTTCTTGGTTTTCGAAACCCATGCAATTTTTAGACCGCTCAGTAATGACGAAAGGTACGAAAAAGTAAAATAAAAACAGATTTTTTCGTTTTTTTCGTATGTTTCGCAGGCAAAAAATCTTCCAGTGACTTTTTACTGAGGCATTACATTCGGGCGAAATAAAGAATGAAGCGCAAGCCCGACAATTGCGCTTCATTCAAAAATTATTCGGGGAAAAAAGCGCATAGCAAAAAAATGCCGAGTTCGAAAGCGATAAAGCCCGCAACCAGCAAAGTTTGCGCCTTCCCGAAACGAAAAAATCGTTCGGTCGTTTTTGAATCGGCAACTTTTTTTTCGGTTTTTAAGGCTTCCGATTCAAACGGCGGAATCAGCGTCTGTCTGCCGTTATCCGAAACCGGAAACTCTTCTGTAAATTCCGATGATCCAAGCATTCCATTAAGTCCGCGTCTGCGAAGTAAAATTAAATCATTCATATTTTGTAAAATTCTCCCAATCAGTTTTTGAAAATATTCTGAGCGTTTTAAGTACGTTCGCTATCGAGTGCGGATATTGCGAAAAAGGTTACATAAGCAAGGCAGAAGAAGTTTTGTTAGAGTTTCGCATTTATGCGTGAGAAACCGCGAGGCGTGCGCGCAGCGGTTTCACGTCTAAAGACGTAACTCTGAACGAAAAGCAAAATGTCGCAAAACTTATGCTCACCTGCTTAGTAATTGTTTAGGTCTTTGGTCTTTGGTTTTTTGAAATTAATTACCGAAGGGCATTGAATTTCTCACCACGTCCGCATATTTGGAAGAGTCTTGATTGAAAATCAACGGGTTTCCACCGCATAAAACCAAAAACCAAAAGGCAAAAACCTAATCAGTTACCAATTAAGACTTTTCCAGCAGCGTCTCATCGAGCTGTGGTGTTTGTCATTTTTTTCTGATTCCCGGCATTTTATTTTTTACACCTGTAACCTTTTTTCAGATTTCGACACTCAATGGCGTGAGGGCTGAAACAAACCCTTACGAACATTAAAAAATAAATTTAGAAAAAAAACAGGAGAACTATAAAAAATGAAAAAAATAATCGTAAACTTTTTGATCGTCGTTACTTTTTTAACCGGCTTATCAGCTTATGCTTTTGCGGGCTCAAACAAAACAACCATCAATAACAAGGCTTTAACCGAAAATTTGACTGCAAACGATGTCCTATCCGATGTCTTTCGCGTCCGAGGCTACAAAACCCGTTGGCACAAAATTTATGTTGAGGCCGGCAGCAGCGTTGACATCGAACTGACCGGCGACGGCAGCTCCAATCTTGATCTGTATGTCTATGATTCAAGCAACCGTCTAATCACCGCCGAAGATGGCAGCGAAGATTACGAACTCGCCGAATTGGAAGTTTATCAAAGCGGCTATCTCTGGGTCGGAGTAACAAATCGCGGCGATCTGGCTAACGAATACGAATTGACCATCGACGAATTCTAAAAACAAGTTTCACCCCGGCAGAAACCTTACCGAATCAAATATTAAAAGGAGGTGGTTGATGAAAAAATAATAGAAATTGCAATAAACTTCGATTCATTACGACGCAAAGCCTGTTCACGAACGGGTTTTCGTCGGCTTTAAAAAAAGAAAGATTAGTATAAAATCAGGCTGGGAGAAGCTGGGAGCGCCTGGGAGCGCAGG
>JANLTD010000984.1:0-8280 GCA_031362765.1 Acidobacteriota bacterium
AAGAAACCACGTCGAATTTGACGGTCGGAAGACGGCCGTATCCGTTTTGCCGTCGCCGTCGTAATCGCCTGGCGGTGGAATATCGCCGGCGGCCCCGAACGGGAACGAGAAAAATGAGTTATCTTCTGAACGGAGGATAAACCAGAATCCGGTTGACGGACGGAAGAAAGCAATATCCGCCTTACCATCGCCGGTGTAATCGCCGGGAACAGGTTTATCGGTCGTGCTCCCGAATTGCAAAGCGATCGTCTGGCCGGTCGAACTCTTTGAATACCACCATTCGCCGACCGACGGCCGCCAGATCGCGATGTCCGCTTTCCCGTCGCCGTCGTAATCGGCCGGCACCGGTTTATCGGCTGCGGCGCCGAAACTCGCGATCGTCGTGCCGCCGTCAGATGAGCGCGAGACGAACCACGTCGCGACCGACGGACGAAATACTGCCGGATCAACGCGGCCGTCACCGTCATAATCAGCCGGTGCCGGTATATCGCCCGTCGTGCCGAACGGAAAACTAAAGAACGAGAAATCTTCCGAGCGAAGAATGAACCAGAAACCGGTCGAAGGCCGCCAGAAAGCGATATCAGTAGTGCCGTCGCCGGTAAAATCGCCGGGCACGAGTTTGTCGGTTGACTGGCCGAACTGAAGCGCGCCGTTGCCGCCCGTCGAAGATTTCAGATACCACCATTCACCCGGCGCGGGGCGGAAGATGGAAATGTCAGTTTTGTCGTCACCGTCAAAATCAAACGGTGTCTTGTTGCGATCGGCCGACCAGAAACCCGACAATACGGAAAAATTCCCGCCCGAGCTCTGGGTTCCGGCAACGGCTTGACCGACTGTTCCGTCGACCGTGAATGTACCGCCCGACGAACCTCCGCCGCCGCCCGCGATGACCGATTTCTGAATCACAAACGCGCCCCCCGATTGTGCCGAAACGGCTGCCGTTAAAGACACCAGCAGGGCCATAGCCGCAACTATACATTTCGTTTTTTTCATAGTCCTGATTCTCCTGATTATTTGTTCGTAAACACTCACGTCTTTTCAATACACGAAAAGCATAAATGTTCCATCGCTATTCACTCGCCTCTCGCCCAGAAAAAAGGTCGAGACTCTGACCACCGCGTTGTTATTTGTAAAGAAGAAATTCGCGCCGTAATTTAGTGTCTCAAAAGTCGCAATATTAAATTGGCTGGATTCGGTGAGCGAGATGAAACGATCTGTGACCTGAAAACCAAAATTAACCTCGTAAAGGCCGTCGGTCAGCCGTTCAACCGTAAAACCGCAGTTGCCGGTTGACGCACCGCTGACACCGTTATAGCAGCGGACAAGCGCTCCGTTGCCGCCGACATAAAGCATCGCCTTGATTATTCCGCCTTTATCACGATCCTGGACGGCGTTTCCGGCAACGTGCAGTTTGGCGAGCGGAGTGGTCGTGCCGATGCCGACATTACCGCTGTTAGTGATCGCGATCCCGCTCGACGAAGATGGCGGTCCGCCGACCAGACCGGCAACCAGTTTGACCGTTGTGCCGTCATATCTGAGATCAGTTCTGCCGTTCCCGACGATGGTCGTCATTCCGGTTTCGGAATTGGGATTACCGAATTGCATCAAACCAGTGCCGAGCGGTGAGATGATCGCGGTGCCGATGACATCGAGTTTTATTCCGGTGCGGGGCACGATGCCGATGCCAAGACTATCGCCGATGACGCCGCTACCGTCAATGTTAAAGCCGGCGGAGTCCTGGACGGGGTTCTGGCCCGCTCCTAAAGCCGCGGCGGCATTCTGAATATAGTTGCCGCTGCCGATCGGAACGCTCTGCGAGGGAATCTGACCGATCACTTTACTGCCGGCAAGATTGGCTATGTTTGCGTCCTGAACGCAACCGACACAGGCCGTCGTGAGCGAATCGGCGGTGGTCGAATTCATACTTTTTATGGAATAAGGCGTCGGACTGATCTGTTGCCGTGCAGCCAGCACGGTCCAGGCATCATCGCTTGTTCTTCTGACCGCGATCTCTACAAATCGGTCGGTGCCATTGAAAGCCGCCGCCCCGAAATCAAGTTGGATAGAAAAAATACCTGCCGCGACCGCGACCGCCGGATTGGTGATCGAAGCGCCGATCTGAGTGCCGCCTGCAACCGCATCGTAAAGTTCGAATCGCATTTGATAACTGCTTTGCGGTGCGCCGGTGTCGGTCAGTTTGCCCTGATAATTGAATGCCGTCGTCTGCGCTGAGGCGCTTGCTGCCAGGCAAACAAATGTCAGGCCGGCAAAAATTTGATGTAAGATCGATTTCCTAAACATGGTTTTTCTCCTTTTTTTACGGACACGCGACGGCCGTCAAAACCATCGCGCCCGCGTTGTCGATCGAAAATAGTTTGCAGGTCGCGCCGTCAGGCGATTTCAGGATAATTCCCTGCCCGGGCGAGCCGACGAGGATATTGCCGCCGGTCACGTCCAGTTTTGCTTTGGGCGCCGTCGTTCCGATTCCGACCCGGACTGTACCCGGCGCACCGTTCACGCCGCCGATGCTGCCGAGCACCAGTGAATTGCTCTGCGTAACCTGAGCGAACGCACCGATCGCGGTGGCATTGGTCAGCCCGATCGCACCGACATCCGCCTTGGTGCCAAATGCGGCATTGTTGCTCCCGGTCTTATTCGTGAAACCCGCCTCCCAGCCGAAGAACGAATTATTGTCGCCGGAGGTATTCCCCTGCCCGCTGCTGAAACCAAAAAACGAATTATTTGGCCCGATGTTTTGAAACCCGGAGCCGTAGCCAAAGAATGAGCCGGCAACAGCCGGCCCGTTCGACCGTCCGGCACTTACGCCAAAAAAGGAATTTCCGCTTCCGGTTGTATTGGTATTGCCGGCTTGATAGCCAAAAAACGAGTTATCCTGTCCATTATTAAGTTGCCCCGAACCCATGCCGAAGAAGGAATTGGAACTGCCGGAGGTATTGCTGTTACCGGCGTAGCTGCCAACGAACGTATTGTTTACCGACGTATCCGACGTGCCCGCCGCATCACCGAGGTAAAGACTGAACTGCGGCGCCACCGACTTAAGCAAGAGCACTCCGCCGAGATTGTACTGCGCCGCCGCGTTGAAGATATTTGCCGTTCCTGTGCCGTCAATATTGAAATTCGCGAGAGTCTGCAGCGTCGTTTGGTTGAGAATTCCGCCTCCGCCTCCTCCGCCGGCCGTTATTTGGATCGTCCCGTCCGGAAACTTAATGCCGCCCGTCGTGGTCTCGATCAATCCCGCGACCGTGAACCTTGAATTCGGCGTATTTGTACCGATGCCGACGTTGCCGCCCGAATTATTGAGCAGCAGGGTCTTGGGAGTGAACGTTCCGTAATCGAAACTCGAGATATACCCCAGTTCGCCCGAAAATCCGACGACGATGCCTTTACCGGCCGTGCTTGGCAGCGGCGTATTGTCGCCCTGAAACCAGCTTGAACCGACGACTTGCAATCGCGCGACCGGCGAGGTCGTGCCAATGCCGACGTTGGTGTTAGAAGTCGCTCCGTTAAGGCCGTTGATGCTGCCCAAAACCATTGAGTTGCTGGTTGAAACAAGCGAGTTTGCCCCGAAAGCGGATGCGTTAGTGAGGTTGATTTCGCTGACTTCAGCGCGGCCGCCGAAAAGGGTGTTGTTGCTGCCCGTCGTGTTCGATTGTCCGGTGAGGGCTCCAAAGAACGCGTTGTTGCGACCGGTGCTGTTGCTTCCGGTCCGATTACCAAAGAAAGAGTTGCTGTCGCCGACCGTGTTGATACTGCCCGCTCCGGCACCGAAAAATGAATTGGCGTCGCCCGTCGCGTTAAGCCATCCAGCCCGGTAACCAAAGAAGGAATTCTGGGCGGCGATCGTGTTCGAGACACCCGAATCTTTACCGAAAAAAGCATTATATGATCCCGATGTGTTGGCTCGTCCGGCAAAATGGCCGAAGAAAGAATTGTCGTTGGTGGTGTTGCTGAGACCGGCCTGCTCGCCGACGAAGGTGTTGTTGTTGCCTTCGGTGTTCAGATTTCCCGCGAGCCTGCCCAAGAACGTGTTGAAGCTGCCCTTGGTATTTTGTTGACCGGCGCCGCTTCCGAAGAAAGCGTTGCGCTCGCCTTCGGTGTTAAATTGACCCGCAACAGTGCCGACAAAGGTGTTGGCATCTTTGGTCGTGTTGCTGAAACCCGCAAAAAAGCCTACGAAGACGTTGGATTGGCCGGTTGTGTTATTGGTGCCGGCAAAACTACCGTAGAAATTGTTGTTTATTCCGGTTGTGTTCGACTGACCGGCTCCCGCTCCGAAGAAATTGTTTTGGTAACCCGATGTGTTCGAAAGACCGGCCGCGCTGCCGAAGAAAGAGTTGTTGATGCCATTATTTGCCGCCCCTGCCGACTGGCCGAAAAACGAATTGTCAACCCCGGTCGTGTTGAGCTTTCCGGCTGAACTGCCAAAGAAGGCATTGTCAGATCCGGTCGTATTAAATTGTCCGGCGAGGGAGCCGAAAAAGGAGTTTTCATTGGCTCGGTTGGCAGTTCCCGTCCCGTACCCAAAAAAGGAATTATTGTCGCCGGATGTGCTATAAATTCCGGAAGCACGTCCGAAAAAGGAGTTAGAACTACCGGTTTGATTGTCTCGCCCGGCTTCCTCGCCGAAATATGCGTTTTGCCCTCCCGTCGTATTTGATTCTCCGACCCTTGACCCGACAAAGGTATTACTGCTTCCCGTCGTGTTATTAACGCCGGCTTGTGAACCGACGAATGTATTTTCAAATGCCGCGGTACTGTTAAATCCCGATTTTGCGCCGACAAATGTATTGCTTCCTCCGGCAGTATTTACTCCGGATGATTGTCCTAAGAAGGTGCTGAAGGGATTTGTAGTCGGATTTCCTGCTGATGTTCCCAAGGACAGACTAAAATTATTCGTCGCCAGAATACGTTGACCGCCAAGGTTGTATTGCGTCTGCGCATTGACCGTACCCAGCGAGAGCGATCCATTGACCGTCAGGCCGCCCGCGACGGTAATGTTGCCGCCGGCATCCTGCTGAACAAAGCGCGACGAATCGACACCGCCAAGCTGCGCCGCATTATCAGCGTTCACTGAACTTACCGATTTTATTGAATAGGGAGCGGAAACAATCGCTTGGCGAGGATTCAAAATTGAATAAGCATCGCCAGCATTTGTCTTGACGGCGATTTCCAGAGATCGATCGGCGCCCGGAAAGCCGCCCGCGCCAAAGTCAATGGAAGTAGTGAAAACGCCGTTCGTCACCGTCAGAGTCTGGTCAACCGTCGCGCCGGGAATCGCCGCGCCGTTTTCGTCAAAAAGCGTAAACCGAAAAAACCGGCTTCCCGTGACCGGAATTCCCGACTCGCTCAGCCGTCCCTGATAATTAAATGCCGTCGTTTGCGCGAACGCCGTTGTAGCGGTCACCGTGATGGCGGCGACCAATAAGAAAATGTTAACAATCCGAGCCGATTTCATAATTTTTTGTTTCCTTTTTGTATTTCTTTGCCGAAAGGTGGAGCCTTTGAATTTCAGCCGTCCGAGAATATATCGAACCCCGGTTCTCAATCAGATCCGCGCGGTTTAGTTGAAGCCTGAAAAAAACAGATAGCTGATCGCGTTTCGGGCCGCATCCCAATCGGCCGCTCTACTGATCGCGGGGTTATTGATATTGAGGGTCGCGTGCCAATCGAAAGCGTATTCCGAAGCGTCCTCCATCCGGATCCAGGTCGCCATATGGTCAACTCCCCAATGCACTCGCGAAACTGCGCCGGCGGTATGGACGCCGGGAAGTTTTCCCTGTCGGACCGCCATGATCAAGGGTTTGACCGTTGCGGCGACGATCCCGAGGCATAATCTCCTCGTCATTTCAGGGTCGTCTTCGGGTTTTTTCTTCTCCACGATACTTTTCAGAACCAACGGAATGTTGCGGACGCTTCCGGCGGTGTGCGTGAATTCGAGCAGCAATGAAGTAATAGGATTCAGCGACGCCAGACTTGGTTTCGGCTGAATTGCTCTTCGACACTCGACGTCGACGGATATCACCTCAATAATTTTACTTGCCGTAGATTTACTTAATGCCATAATTTGGTCCTTTTTTGGGGGTTGAAAGTTTTCTTAACTTTTGCAATTGCGAAGTGAAATTTGAATGCAACCAATGACAGCGAATCATCTCTTCCGTTTATTCAAACCGGATCGCCGTCGTCGTTGAGCATCCTGAAAAAACCAACACACCGTTCGGTGCATAAACCTGGGCCGTTCCGGATGAATCGACTTCGTCGGTTCGGCGATTAAGGTGCGCGTCATGTTTGATAATTGTCCAGCCCGTGAAAACGCCGGCGGCATCAAAGTTGAACGACTTGATCTTGAACCGGTAGGTATTTCCTTCGATTTGACTCCAAACGCCTTGTCCCGGTGTTTTCAGAGACTGCGGAATACCTGAGCTCGAATCCATCATTGTTCCACCCGCCATAAATGTTGTGACTGACGCAAAGGTTCTCATCGCCACGCCCGTCTGACAGTTGCGAAGCGTGACCTGCACGTCCCAGGTGCCGATCAGTTGTCGCCCATCATTGGGTCGCGTCGGGTCATTTTCCTGATTTTGTTGGGCTTTTTTGGCTTCATCATCGCCACCCTGCGCGGATACGGAGAATTGTGAAAATGCCGCTAGTATCAAAATTACCAAAGCTGTCGTTCCAATTGTTTTTAAATTCAGTTTTTTCATATTTCCTCTTTTTTGTTTTTATTTATTTCAGCCAAATTCTTTGAATGGCCTCAGAATTTTCTGGCTTCAACTAATAACGCGACGCAAAGACAAAAAAAGGATGATTATTTTTTCGTTCGTTTTTTTGTCTTTTGAAAAGCAAATTGACCTGCACCGCAAAAAAGACATATCCTTGAAGTCACAAAGACCTCGTAAAATATGGATCTATCGCAACAAAATTCGAAGAATATTACCGAGACCCTACGCGAATGGAGCGGCGGAAAACCGGAAGCCTTAGAAGCGCTTTTGCCGCTCGTCTATGATGAACTCCATCGCCAGGCCGCGCGGTTTTTGCGCCGTGAACGAATCGGGCATACTCTGCAAACGACCGCGCTGATCAACGAAGCATATCTGAAGCTGATTGATCAGAAAGCGGTCAGCTGGCAAAACAGGCTCCATTTTTTCGGGATCGCAGGGCAAGCAATGCGCCGGATTTTGGTTGATTATGCGAAATCCAGACATCGTGAAAAGCGCGGCGGAGAAGACGAAAACTTACCGCTCGAAGCTGTTTCGCTAGCGGTTTCGGGTGAGAAAGGCATTGATTTAGAAGCGCTCGACGAAGCATTGACACGTCTTGCGGTGATGGACAATCGGCAGGCGCGCATTGTCGAACTCAGATATTTTAGCGGTTTGAGCATCGAAGAAACGGCCGAAGTTCTCCGAATCTCGACCGCGACCGTCAAAAGCGATTGGAGATCGGCCAAGGCCTGGCTTTATCGAGAGATCACAAAATGAATCCTGACCGTTGGCAACAAGTAAAGGGCATATTCGATGCCGCCGTCGAACTCGCTCGGGCTGATCGCAGGCAATTTCTCGACAAATCGTGCGGCTCTTCGGACCAACTTCGGGACGATGTCGAGGCGCTTCTCGCATCATTCGACGCCTCGGACAGTTTTATGGAATCGCCCGCCATCGTTGAAGTCGCAGATGTTATCGGGCAAACAAGAACTCTCGAAACCGGCCGAATTTTTGGTCATTACGAAATAATAAAGCTTATCGGAGTCGGCGGAATGGGCGAAGTTTATCTCGCCCACGATAAAAAACTCGACCGACAGGTTGCCGTCAAGGTTCTCAACCAACAGTTTAGTCATCATGAGTCGAATCTAGATAGATTTATTCGCGAAGCAAAAGCTGCCTCAGCCCTGAATCATCCGAATATTTTGGTCATTCACGAAATCGGCGAATCGGAAAACTCGAATTATATCGTGAGCGAATTTATCGAGGGCGAGACTTTGCGAGAAATCATCGAGGGCGCGCCGATCCGGTTATCAAAGGTGCTCGATATTTCCATACAGATTTCCAATGCGCTGGTTGCCGCGCATGCCGCACGCATTGTTCATCGTGACATCAAGCCCGAAAACGTAATGGTGCGGCAAGACGGCATCGTCAAGGTGCTGGATTTCGGGTTGGCGAAACTCAGCGAACACAGCCTGCCTGACGCTGAAGGGCCGACACGCAAGCTCGAAACTGATCCGGGCACAGTGATGGGTACGCCGCAATATATGTCGCCGGAGCAGGC
>JANLTD010000988.1:0-1697 GCA_031362765.1 Acidobacteriota bacterium
CGAGACTATTGATTTCGGGAACGTCGGCGATGTTTTGCAAATAAATTCGCAACTGCTGAGCCTGCTTCTTGATGCAGATTATCTGCCGGTCGTTTCATCGCTCGGCGCGGACGACGAAGGCAGTGTTTTCAACATTAATGCCGATACGATCGCGGCTGAAATTGCTGTTCAGTTAAAAGCGGAAAAGTTGGTTTTGCTGTCGGATGTCAATGGTATTTATCTCGATGCCTCCGATGAAACAACCAAACTATCAAGATTAACTGTCACCGGTGCCGAAGAAATGATTGAAAATGGAACAGTGACCGGCGGAATGATTCCCAAACTTCAAAGTCTGATGGCTCTGCTCAAAAGCGGCGTAAAATCAGCTCACATAATCAGCGGTACAAAAAGAAATGCGCTGCTTTCGGAAGTTTTCACGAATGAAGGCACAGGTACGATGTTTGTAAGTGATTGAAAAATTATGTGTGCCGGTTTTCGAATCCTGCAATCTCTAGCTATGTATCGTATCAATTGATTTTACTGGTTCATTTGGGGTTGCGAAACGACTGAAAAATGCTCAATGGATCTTCAATTGTTTCTCGATTTTGTTCGGAGAATCAGTAGGACGGCCGTCCATAATATCACCCATCTTTACAAAAACGTTCCGGAAAGATCAACGCCGGAGTTTCGGGCATTGTTCAGGAGTCGAGTACAAAAGTTTTGCAACCTGATCGTGGTTAATAATTTTGAAGCGTTTGACGGTAACTTTCAAAATTTCTCATCATTTCGGCAATTGAATCGCCGCCGAATTTTTCGCGCATCGAATTTGCGAGAACTATTGCCAGCATCGCTTCGCCAATCACTCCGGCAGCCGGTACTGCCGTAATGTCCGAGCGTTCAAATGCCGCCAAATCTTCCTTTTTCGTTTCAATATCAACTGAATGCAAGGCTTTGCGAAGCGTCGCAATCGGCTTCAAATAGCCGCGCACGCGAAGTTCTTCACCATTTGTAATGCCGCCTTCTAGTCCGCCGGCACGATTTGTTTTTCGCCTAAAATCATTCTCGTCAAAATAGATCTCGTCGTGCACTTCGGAACCGAATTTTTGAGCGTTCGAGACACCTTCGCCAAGTTCAACTGCTTTGACCGCCTGGATTGACATAAACGCCTGCGCGATGCGGCCATCGAGCTTCTCCGACCAGGAAGTATGCGATCCAAGACCGACCGGCGAGTTTTTGGCAACAACTTCAAAAATGCCGCCAAGTGTGTCGCCGTTTTGTTTGGCTTCGTCAATCTGTTTTATCATCTGAACTTCGACACCTTTGTCAGCGCAATTTAATGGTGCAGTTGGCTCGATCTGAGAGATTTCCTCCCAGGATCTTTGCAATGGAATTTTGGGAACATTGCCAAGTTTTATGACGTGACTTTTGATTTCGATACCGAAGTTTTCGAGCAGTTGTTTCGCCAACGCCCCGCAGGCAACTCGCGCTGCTGTTTCGCGCGCCGAAGCGCGTTCGAGAATGTCACGTAAATCCCGCGCTCCAAACTTTTGACCGCCCGCGAGGTCAGCGTGACCGGGACGCGGGCGCGAAACAATTCGCGCGTTTTTGGGTTGAACTGCCAGTTTTTCAGACGACATTACTTCAGTCCAATGAACAAAATCTCGATTTTCAATCAATAGAGTTATCGGTGAACCGAGCGTTTTGCCGTGGCGAATACC
>JANLTD010000393.1:0-4206 GCA_031362765.1 Acidobacteriota bacterium
CTTAATGATATATGCCAAAAATGGCCAAAACCTAACATATTTTCGATTAATGTTGGAAATTTCTAAAAAAGTCGCTTGATTTCGGTTTTGGGATCAAAGATCTTCAACGTGGATCCTACAAAAGATCACACGGCTGCGGCCTTACTTCAGACGAAGCCCTTTCTCGAAGTCCGAATGTTTGAATCGAGCTATGACCCGGACACCAATCCAAACATCAAGCCAGTAAATTCTCCAGTTTCGATTTCCATTTTTCCCAATCCGGCATCTGTCTTGTCTGTAAATCGAGGAATTTTTGCGTGTGGTCGTGATGGATTAAGTGACATAATTCGTGAATGATCACGTATTCAATACAGCCTTTGGGAGCTTTGATCAGTTCAGGATTCAGGATCATCTTCCCCTTTGCCGTGCAGCTTCCCCAACGCGTTGCCATTTCTCTCAATACGATTGCCGATGGTTCGACATCGTGCCTTCTGAATTTTTCGATAAGAGGTTTCGCGAGTTTGTGGAATTTCGCTTTCGCATTTCGCAAATACCAGGCTTTAACTAATTGTTTCACTCGCAATTTGTCCTGCGTCGAGACGAGAATAAATTGACCTTTGAGTTTTACAGATTCGGATTCGGACGCTTCGATCTTCAATCGATATCGCCGACCCAGATACAAGTGGGTTTCTCCCGTAACAAAACGCCGCGGCGGAGTCTTTGGCTGAAATGACAGAAAAAAGCTCTGCTGTCTGATGATCCAGGGCGCTCGTTTGCGGAGTTTTTCCGTGATCTTATCGAGCGGAGCATCCATCGGCGCCCGCACCAAAACAATTAAGTCCGGCGTGACCGTGATCCCGAGCGTTTTCCGCTCGGAATACTCCAAAACGAAGTAGATTTTCCTTGAACCAAATTGGATGTGAGTTTTCATTGTCTGTATCGGAGTTTGGCGACCTCAACGCAGCGTTCGGCAATCCGGTCGATCTCTTCAAAACTCATCGGTATTTGATATTTGTCGCGAACCTCGTCGATGAAATAGTCGCCGATTAGATGGATCATCTTCTTGGAAACGTCGATGTGATTTTGCCAATCGACCTTCGTCAGGCCGAGGATCGTCGCCTCGATCGTCAATGCCGCGTTTAGCGCGATATGCTTTCTGATATCCGTATCGTCAAATTTCTCGACAAATTCCTCGTTAACAATTCCGTAAAACGCTTTCGCGACATCTTTCTCCCGCAGCGGTTCCGGAATGTCGCCGTCAGTATGAGCCAAAACGCTTTCCATGATCTCCTGAACTTTCGCGAGATACTGAGCTTCGTCGATTCGCTTGGCTTCATATTCGGCGATCGTGTCTTTCAGCATTTGCGAGAATTTCTTGTAAAATGCCGGATCTTCTTCCATCTTCTCGGAAATATGCTTTGCCGTCCGGCTCGCGATCTTGTCGGCCTTTGCCGCTTTTCCGACCGTGTTTTCAACTTCTTGCTGAAACTTATCTTTGTCGAAAATGTTGACAAGCTCGGTGATCGTTTCAATCTTTTCCGTGGTAACGTGTGTGTCGATCAGTTTCTGAATCTGTCCTTCGTATTGCTTGTAATCGACCGCGTCGCTGTATCGTTCCATCACCGCCACGCGGAGTTTAAGGAACATCGTCAGATCTTCACGATAGCGGCTGACTGTTTTTTCGTCGGTTTCTTTATGAAACTGAATCGCGGAAAGTGCGAGTTTGAGGCCTTTTGCAAAGGCTGCCAGCTTGTCATAAAACAAAACCCTGATCGCTTCGTCTTTCAAAAGCAATTGATAGCTTTCCGCATCGCGCCGGTTCTCAACCTCCTTGAAAATATCCCAAAGCTCGGAATATTTTTGAGGCAGTTTCTTTATTTCGTCGTTGATATCGACGAGCGTGCCTTCCAGATCGGCTGCGTCGAATTCTTCTAATGAAGAATACAACTGCAGCGCATCGTCAAGATTTTCGATCACGCCGTAATAGTCAACGATGTAGCCGAATTCCTTGTCGGGATAAATTCGATTTACGCGGGCAATCGCCTGCAGTAATTTATGGCCTTGCAGATTTCTGGTGAGGTAGAGAACCGTGTTTTTGGGCTCATCAAATCCGGTCAGCAATTTGTCAACGACAATGATTATTTCCGGGTCTTTTTGGTTATGAAAACGGCTGATGATATTTTTTTCATAGGCTTTCGCATTGCCGTGTTCATCCATCATCCGCTTCCAAAAACGGTTTTCCCTTTCGGTCGATTTTTCAAATGCACTATCTTCGCCCTCGCGTTCGTCGATCGGCGAGATCAACACCTCGCTGCTGACGATACCGATCCCGTCAAGGAATTCTTTGTATCGGATCGCGTTCACTTTCTTATCGCAAACCAACTGGGCTTTGAACGGCGTGGATTGCCAGTTGTCGCGAAAATGCAGACTGATATCCCAGGCGATCGCATAAAGTTTTTGCTCGGCGGCATTCAATTGATCCGCCCGGCTGAATTTCTTTTTGAAATCTGCTTTTTGTTCCCGCGTTAACGGCTCCGAGATCATCGCGAAATACTTATCGAGCGGATTTTCGCTGACCTCTTGCCGTGCCAATCGGCCTTCATACAAAAGCGGAACGACCGCTTTATCGTGGACCGCCTGATCAACCGTGTAGGCGTCAATGATGCCGCCGAATTTGTCGGCGGTGCTTTTGTCTTTTTTGAAAAGCGGCGTTCCGGTCATTGCGATAAAACACGCATTGGGCAGAGTCCGCTGCATATCAATATTGAAAGTCCCGTGCTGTGTCCGGTGGCCTTCGTCAACCAGGACAAAGATGTCATGACTCTCGAGCGGTTTCCTGATCTTGTTAATCGCCGCCACAAACTTGTTGACGATCGTCGTCACGACCGCATCGCTTTTGCTTTCCAACAGTTCAACCAAACGCTGCCCGGTCGCGGCATTCTCGACCGGATGCCCGCATTTTATAAAGGTTCCGGTGATCTGCCGATCGAGATCCGTGCGGTCGGTAACCAAAACGATCTTGGGATTACGAATTGCGGGTTCCATCGCGATCGCCTGTGCGAGCATGACCATGGTCAGCGACTTTCCGCTGCCTTGCGTGTGCCAGATCACGCCGCCGCGCCGCTTGCCGCCTTCAATCGGAAGGATCCGCCGCATTGTTTTTTTGATGGCAAAAAACTGCTGATAGCGCGCGATTTTCTTGACGCCGTCGTCAAACATGACAAAGTTAAACGCCAGATCCAGTAATCGGTCGGGCCGGCAGAGGCCAAACAGATATTCATCCTGAACGGTCGGCAAAATGTTCTCGTTTTCCAATGCGTCGAAATATCGCCGAACATAACGAAAGCGGTCCGAAAACAATTTATCTTTCAATTCGACCGGCAACGGCTGATTTTTTAGTTCTTGTAAATCCCGAACGTAATTCTTTTCTTCGCGGTCGCTGAGGAACTTTTCTTTCCAGTGCGACCAGAATTTTTCGGCCGTCGCGTTCGTCGCATACGACGCTTCCTGGGTCGCGAGGCTCACGACAATCTGTGCGTACACATACAATGCACGAATTCCGTCTTCCTGCTGGTTTCGCAGATGCTGACTGATCGCCTGTTTGAGCGGCTCTTTCATATCGGGGCGCTTACATTCGATAATGCAGAGCGGAATACCGTTGACGAACAAAACCAGATCGGGCCGGTAATGTTCTTTGCTCGTGCTGCGCATCACGCTGAATTCTTCGCTGACGTGAAAGACATTGTTTTCGATCTGTTTCCAGTCGATATATTGAAGCGTGATGCTTTTTTGGTCGCCATCAAAACTCTGTTCAAAAGCCTTGCCGAGCGTGATCAGGTTATACGCGGTTTCGCAGGCGGCAATATAACCTTCGTTCATCGGCAATTCTTTTAAGGCGCGGATCCCGTTTTCGATATTGGCGTCGCTGATATAGGTCGTCCTGGTCGAACTGATCCGCTTTTCCGAATTGATCTCTTTGAGCTGTTTTCTTAAAACATCTTCAAGCAGAACATTGCTCGTCTTACCGCCGCGAAGCTTTTCGGCTTCCAACGGACTCAAATACGTGTAGCCAAGCTTTTGCAGTATCTGCAAAGCCGGTATTTGGCTGATATGATCTTCTTTGAAACTTGGGGTATCCATTTTGTGTTTGTTCTAGATAAGGAGTCGCTATTTTTATATTAATTTATGTAATTATATATAATTAAAAAAGTAGATAAAAATTAGCAT
>JANLTD010000426.1:0-3549 GCA_031362765.1 Acidobacteriota bacterium
CCGAAACAAAATAGGTAAATAAAAATTAGGCTTTCGGGTAGAGAGCCGAAAAATGGAGAAATATAAAAATATGTTTGAAATTAACAGAATAATTGACACGGACAGCTACAAGGCATCGCATTGGCTGCAATATCCGCCGAATACGACGCGGGCTTTTTTCTATCTCGAATCGCGCGGAAGCGATCGGGATTGGAATGAAACGGTCTTTTTCGGCTTGCAGTATTTGCTGAAAAATTATTTCCTCGCGCCGTTTACGCAAAGTATGGTCGAAGAAGCGCGTGAAGTCATCACCGCACACGGTTTGCCTTTCAATTACGAAGGTTGGACGAATCTGATAAAAAAACACGGCGGCAAATTGCCTTTGCGGATTCGCGCCGTCGCGGAAGGTTCAGTCGTGCCGCTGCATAATGTTTTGATGACGGTCGAAACGACCGACGACGAATTTGCGTGGCTCGGAAGCTGGTTTGAAACTCAATTGATGCGCGTTTGGTATGCGATCACGGTTTGCAGCCAATCGTATCAGATCAAGCGCGATGTTTATAAAGTTTTGCTGGAAACGGCGGATGATGCGGACGCGGAAATCGCGTTCAAAGTTCACGATTTCGGTGCGCGCGGGGTTTCATCACAGGAAACGGCGGCAATCGGCGGCGCGGCGCATCTTGTCAATTTTATGGGAACCGATACGATGGCTTCCTTGCTCTTGCACCGCAAATTTTATCACGAACCGATGGCCGGTTTTTCGATTCCGGCGGCGGAACATTCGACCATTACGTCCTGGGGACGCGATAACGAGATCGAGGCGTATCGCAATATGCTTCGGAATTTTGCGAAACCGGGCGCGCTCGTCGCGGTCGTTTCCGATTCGTGGAACATTTACGAAGCGGTCGAAAAGATCTGGGGCGAACAACTTCGGCAAGAGGTCATTGATTCGGGCGCGACGATCGTGATCCGTCCCGATTCGGGCGAACCGATCGAAGTCGTGTCGCGGGTCGCTCACCTTTTAGCGGAAAAATTCGGGTTTGACGTCAATTCAAAAGGCTACAAAGTTTTGAAAAATGTCCGCATCATTCAGGGCGACGGCGTCAATCAAAATTCGATCAGAGCGATTTTGCAAAGATTGAAAACAGAAGGTTTTTCGGCGTCGAACATCGCTTTCGGAATCGGCGGAAGTCTTTTGCAAAAAGTTGACCGCGACACTTTGAAATTTGCTTATAAATGTTCGGCGATCGTCACGGACGGCGCATTGCGCGAAGTTTACAAAGAGCCGATCACGGATTCAGGCAAAAACAGCAAACGCGGCAGATTGGATTTGATCCGGGACGAAAGCGGCGCATACAAAACCGTCAAGATCGAAGAAGCCGATTCAATTTCCGCCGAAAACTCGGTTCTGCGAACGGTTTTTGAAAACGGTGAACTGCTGATTGACGATAATCTCGAAGCGATTAGAAGCAGGGCAAAATAAAAGGCAAAAGGTAAAAATTGAGAGCGTCTGACTTGATTGTTAAATTTCAAGTCAGGCGCTTTTTGCCTTTTGCCTTTTGCCTTTTACCTTTAAATAGGCTCTGCGCCCGTTGCGCGGTTTAGGTAGTGATAGAGTTCATTAAAATCGCGCAAGGCGCGGTTCATGATCATCGGAAGCTGCGGAATATCGCTCGTATTGACGATCAGATTCAGATTTCGCAAAAACGCATCGTGAGCATTCATTGTCGTGCCGGCGTCTTCGAGCGAAATCAGGAATAGCCGTCGGCGTTCCGAAGAATACATCGCGTTGACCTTTTGCTGTAAGATCGCCGCGCCGCCAAACTCTGCCGCAAAATCGGGCGAGAAAATGAGAATTTCAGTTTTGCCTTCGCGCATTCGCTCGTTGGCTTGGGCGGGTGTTTGAGCAACGTACACCTTAAAGCCCGCATTAACCAAAACCTTGCCGACATCGTCGCGTTTTTGTCCCAGACACATCAGAACCCGGCGTGGTTTTTCGCTTTTTTCGTCGTCCGTGTCCAAAGTGACTTTTTCTTTTTGCAAAGCCGCCATTAATGACCGCATTGCATTGTTGATTTGAAATTCCGATTCTTTGGCGGAAAACTGTTGAGCGCCTTCGGAAACGGCAGGCGCGGGTTTGTTCGCCTCCAGTTGCTGGGCGGTCGCCGAACCGTGTCCTTTCGCGCCTTTTTGGACGCGAATCAGGTTTTGACAGCGCGGACATCTGACGGTGAAATTCTGGGTCGGAATTTTTGCTTCGTCAAGCTGTAGGGAAACTGAACAATTATCGCAACGAATTATCATAATATTAGTCGAGAGTCGAGAGTCGAGAGTCGAGAGATTTGCTCACCGCTCACCGCTCATTTATTCAATCATATCAAGTACCGAACTTGCATTGTTCGGGGTTGGCGGCGGAATATTTACCGTTTGATTTTGTCGCTGCGGCTGAGCGTTTGCATAATCATCAGCCGACGACAAGCCTTTTAATTGCAGCAAAAGATTGTTTTGATTGGTTGCAAACGAAAGACCGTCTTCGAACGAAATCTGACCTTTTTCGATCATTTTGCGAATGACCGTATCGAAGTCCTGCATTCCGTCAATCTCGCCGTCACGAATTGCGTCGAGCAAGGATTTGCCTTCCGATTCACCTTTTTCGATGTATTCGCGGGTACGCGGATTTGACCGCAAAATTTCGACTGCCGCCATTCGGCCTTTTCCGTCAGCTCGAGGAATCAGGCGTTGTGAAACGATATAGCGAAACGATTGCGCAAGGCGCATCCGAATAACTTTTTCCTCGTTTTTCGGGTACATACCAATTATCCGGTCAACCGTTTTCGAGGCATCGATCGTGTGCAGAGTTGATAGCACAAGATGCCCGGTTTCAGCGGCTTCGAGTGCGATGTCCGCCGTTTCAAGGTCACGCATTTCGCCGACCAGAATAACTTTCGGAGCCTGGCGCAGCGCTGCCCGCAGTGCGGAGGCAAAATCTTTTGTGTCCGAGCCGACTTCGCGTTGATTTATCGTACATTTTTTGTGCGAATGAAGAAATTCAATCGGGTCTTCGATCGTCACGATGTGATAGCTTTTGGTTTCGTTGATATGGTCAATGATCGCCGCAAGCGTCGAGCTTTTGCCCGAACCTGTCGGCCCCGTCAGCAAAACGATGCCGTTGCGGATATTGCAGATCTCGGCAAGCTGCGGCGGAATGTTGAGCGAGTCAAAACTGGGAATCTCGTGCGGAATAACCCGCATCACGATTGAATAAGAGCCGCGTTGCTGAAAAATATTGACACGAAAACGGCAGCGTGCGGGCAATGCGTAACTCAAATCCGCCGTACCGGCATTGGCAAGCTGCGTCGCGGCTTCGGGATTGTCCCGCAAAATTGACATCGCGATCATTTCGGTCTGAAAGCCTGTTAATTTGCCCAAACCGAGCGGCGAAGCCGAATAAAGGCTTCCGCTGATTTCAACTTGTGGTTTTTGACCGCACGAAAAATTCAGATCGCTGACATTATCAGAAATGAGCAGCATCTGCTCAATTATCGGTGCTACATCAAGCAAACTCATTAG
>JANLTD010000434.1:0-2749 GCA_031362765.1 Acidobacteriota bacterium
AATCAGAACCGGAATGCCTGAAGATACGAGCGGAGCACTCCACGCACCAATTTTCAGGAGCTTATCCTTTGTCAAATCCTTTCGTGTTATTTTGTAACCGACCTGTAATTCCTTCATCTGTATCGCAATACTCTACCCACTGTGCAAACTTTATTCAACCTTCGGGCATCAAAAACTTAGCTTTTACATCAATTTCGTATTATCATTGATATTGCGCTTGTTCTGCAATTTAATTGAGACGACAAATCTATGTTTTTCAGCCGATTTTCAAAATTTACAACAGTGTTTCTTTTTATCAGTGTCTTTTCGACCTTTGCTTTTTCACAGGAAAATGATAAAAAACAAAAAAATCAACAAAAAGTTCGAACAATGACCATTCCGATCTCGATTTTCTCAAAAAAGGAGTTAAAAGAAAATCAGAATGAAGAATTTTTGCAGGCGGGAGACATCGTTGTCAAAGAAGATAATGAAGAACAAACGATTTTATCTATTCGAAGTGTGACGAATACTCCGCTCCATATCGCGGTTTTAATACAGGACAATCTTTCGTCCAATGTTAATTTGCAGCTAAATGAAATTAAAAACTTCATCAAAAAACTCCCGCCCGAATCGCGTGTTATGGTTGGCTATCTGCGTGCCGGAACGCCGCAAATCACACAAAAATTCACGACCGACCTGGAAAAAGCTTCAAGCTCTATTCGCGCTGTCGTCGGCAGTTCGTCCATTGCGCCAAACAGTCCCTATGAAGGTGTTGAAGAAGTTTTAGATCGCTTTGACGCTTTACCGACCGGAAGACGCGCAATATTGTTGATTTCCGATGGTTTGGATATTACCAACACTTCACCGACCCAAAGTCTTGAACTCGACCGCGCTATTCTCAAAGCCCAGCGTCGAAGTGTCGCGGTTTATTCGTTTTATTCTTCGGCGACTTTGACCGAAGGCGGAAGTTCAAGTCTCATCCTGAACGCGCAAGGTTCCTTAAATCGGATCTCAGAAGAAACCGGCGGCCGCGCATATTTTACAGGAACAATTTCACCAATAAATTTTCAACCGTTTTTCCGAGACTTAAATCTTGCTCTCAATCGGCAGTTTGCCTTGACATATCTTTCCACACATATGAAAAAAGGCTATCACAAGGTTCAGGTTTCAAGTTCCAATCCGGAGGTCAGGATCGAATACCCGAAAAGTTATTATTATCGCGGAAATAAGTGAATTTAGCTCAGTTTAAGATTGCAAACAGGACAAATTCTGCTTTCCTCTTTAATTAAGAGCCCAACCCAAAAGAGCGGGAAAAACGCCACTAAAAAAATCGCAAAGACAATCCAGCCGCCGGTCGAAATTTGCCGAACTGTGCGTGGAAAAAGCTGACTGCTGCAATGCGGACAATGATAATTGTGCGTCATTGCCGGCGTCTGTTGAAAAGATTGAAAGGCAATATTCTGCGGCGTTTTAAAATTCGCTAAAGGCTGAACACTGTTTAATTGATCATTTTTCAGTTGTTTGCGATCTGAAATTTGGAATTCGTCGGTTTTCCAGGAATAAGGACGCGGCGGTGCATATTCGTATTTGTTATTGTCGAAATTGTTCGCAGGTTGATAATTGTAAGCGTTCGAATACTGAACCCGTGTATATTTCGTTCCGCAAAAACGGCAGAAATTGCTTGCTTGTAAATTCGTTTGACCACAGTTTTGACAGTGCATAATTTTTTTCCGATGGAGTCCTTTTATCTCACCTAAAAGGGTACCGAAAAGTTTTTACGACACAGTTAAAACAAAAGTTCTTGTCAGTCAAATTTTATTTTGCCGCCGGTTTTGATCGCATTATACACAGATTCAACCAATTCAACCGACTTAAATCCATCGTACGCCGTGACAAGCGGCGGTTTGCCTTCTAAAATCACATCTATAAAGGATTTATCCTCTTGTAAATATCCCCATTTCTCGAATTTTTCGAGCATATGGCAAGAATATGTTTTGGATTCCTGCGTTCGATGGTCAAAACCGTTTGAGTCAAAAAGGCGCTCCATCTCTTCGGTCAGGATCGTCCGGTGGTGGCAGAAAACTTCGATCCGTTCAAAAGGAAAATGCCAACTCGCATCGGACGACGATGCAAAGGTGCAATGAAACCCGCTTTCGAACTTGAAGATTATCGAGAATTCGTCAAGTTCCGGATATTCGTGCTGCGAACCGTAGGCGGCAAGTTCGGCAATTTCGCCGAATTGAAAGCGCATCATATCAAATAGATGAATCGTCGTTTCATACAAAAATCCGCCTGTCACATTCGTGTCGCCCGTCCAAACAGGGTTTTTCAGTTCGCCGCGATTCATTTTGATATTCGCCGAATGCGGTGTTTCGCTTGCTACCAATTCCTTCAACCGTGCATAAACAGGCGCAAACCGTCGATTATGCCCGACTTGAAAGACCTTGCTTGAAGAGTTTGCCGTTTCGAGCAAGGTTTTCGCGTTTTCAAGCCCAATCGCAAAAGGCTTTTCGCAAAAAACGTGCTTGTCGGTCGCGAGCGCGTGCGTCGCAATTTCAGGATGCGTTTTGTTCGGCGCGCAAACCAAAACGGCATCGCAATTTTCCATTAGTTCATCACGTGAACGGCAAACTTTTCCGCCGATGCTTCGGGCTGTTCGTTCCGCTTTTTCGGGAATAATGTCGTAAAGCGCGGATATTTCCGCCCGACTGTCCTGTGAATATATCTGTCCGTGTAAATTGCCGACATAACCGGTTCCGACAATTCCGAT
>JANLTD010000451.1:0-7741 GCA_031362765.1 Acidobacteriota bacterium
TTCCTCGGGAGCGCAAAAGCTGGGAGCGCAGGCAGCCTTGCCTGCCCGTTCCAGCGAAGCGTCGAACGGCAACGCATCAGTATCAAATCAACTTTCGAGTAATCAAGCCAGAGTGCGCTCAGTTCTCGCAAAGCCTCGAACGCGCGGCAGGCAAGGTTGCCTGCGTTCCCAGCCAAATCAATTTCGCTTTTTGACAAATAAAAACTCACTGCTGTTTTCGTCTTTATCAGAAAACTTGCCGCGTTTCGGCTGCGGGTTGAGTTTTTCCAATTTGGTGTAAATCTCGAGCGTCGTCAAAATTCCGTCGTCGTTGCCGAAAGTGTCGAGCGATTCGAGAAATTTAGCGACAAAAGGTGAATGTTTGCCCTTTTCACCGTCCCAAGTGTATTGCAGTTCGCCCGATGTCAAAACTTTTCTAGTCGTCAGATTCATCTTTTTGCTGATATACTCGACGTTCGACATCTCGCCGTAAATGCCGCCGCTTTTCGTCGTTGATTCGTCTATCGCGCCGCTGAAACACGAATCAATAACCAGTAAAATATGCTTGCATTTGAGGCGGTTGAGCAGATTCTTTAAGTTTTCAAAATTAACGTATGAAAGATGATTCGGGTCGCCCCCTACGGATTTAGACTGTTTTACTGCGTAATATCCGATGCCGTTAGCGGCTTCTACATCGCCGTCATAATCTCCGTGACCAGAAATAAAAACGAGTAATTGGTCTTTTTCCGGGTCAAACTGCCGTCGTTGCAGAGCATTTATTTCGTTATAAAATTCGTCAACGGTTTCAGTTTTGACAATTTTTTTACTGCCCACAACCTGTCCGGCGATTTCAGTTTCAAATCCGTAGATATTTCTCAATCTTTCGGCAACAGCAGTAACATCATCTACGGGATTTTGTAAATCGGTTAAATGGTCATATTCATCATTTGCAATAAATAGCGCAAAATCGCGCCCCTTACTGTCGTAAATATCTTTTTGAGCCGCAAGATTTACAACCCGCGTGCCTTTAGTTTGAAAGGCAGATTTTACCTGTTCCAAAATCATTTCGACAACCAATTCCGCCAGTAAAGCCAAATCATCCGTTGCGCCGGCAATCTTAACGGCATCCGTAACCTGCATTTCGTCACGGTGAATCGTCAGTTCGGCTTTGAATTTTTTGCCTTCAATCGTGTAGATAATTTGCGGACGATACGCGCCTTTCGGATTTCCGCCTTGTAAAAATACCGGCACAGTGGCTTTGCTTTCAGTAGCCGGATTTTCGGAAATTTTCTGAGTTTGTTTCCGAACTTCCTCGCCCAGCCCGATGTCATCAGCAATTTCCTTACCGTCTGGCATTTTTCGACGAATCACCGGCGGCGTAATCAGCAAACTGTCGTTCTGCGTTTGCTCCTGTTCTCTCTGAGCCGAAAATTTTACCGGCACAAAAGAATTTTCGCTCCGCTTTGAAAAAAACTCATTTGCCGGAACTATTGAAATTTTTGGCTGCTGGTTATCATTTTTAGTTTTTTGCCGCTCTGACGATTGATTTTGAGGATTTACCGAGTTTTGATTTGAAGCAACAGTCAAGTCTTTGAGAAGTTCGGAAATTTTTGCTACTAAAGAATCGGCTAATTCATCTAACTTATTTTTTGAGCCGGCTAAATTCGTAGCAGAAAAAATTTTACCATCACGTCGCAAAAATAACTTTACCTTCACGACATCTCCCACAATTGAATAAGTTCCAACTGGGCGCAAGGCATCAGGAAAATTTTCAACGTCAATGAAAACAAAGGCAGATTCCTGTCCTTTAGATGAATCCGCTAATTTCTTACTTAGTATTTCATTCAAATTTAATTCGTCATAATTTTCTGGGAGAATACCAAAATTGGGTTTGAGAATTATTGGTTTTGGGATTGCTAGCGAAATAGCTCTTCGGTCTTCAATGTTGAATGACCCGATTGCGGTATTATTTCCATTTGATGGAACAAAAATCTGCGGTTGTTGAATCCCACCAATGTCCTTTGCTAAAATCGGAACTCGATTTTGTGCGTAATCAAACAATTTGCTTACATTAGCAAGACCATCTTTTTCTAATGCCGCGCCCTTTAATCCTTCTAGAAGTGAGTAAGTTAGTAAACCTTGTCCGTATTTATTTGCTTCATAGCTTACTGCGTTTGCTGCCGCTCCCATAAGAATCCACAAGCCTGCTTTTTCCCTCAATTGTTGCATCGCCCGAATCTGGTCACCCGAAATATCATTTACTTGAGTAAGATTTTGTGAAACCGCCCCGGCGGCGGCTGTATCAAGAATTAAAACTTGTTTGAGAGCGCGATTTTTTCCTAAAAACTCCATTAGTTCCAGAGAGGAGATTGTAATGAAAGAGGAGTTCTTGCTAATGTATTCTCTGCTTGTTGAAGAGGCTTCCTGAGTTAGAAATAGATATGTATCCTCCAATGTTACCGCGTGACCTGCTAAATAAACTACGACAATATCATTCGTTTGTGCTTTTGCGATAACTTCTTCAAACGACTTCTTTAAATTCGCTTTAGTTGGTAAAATAGTTCCGGTTTTACCTGAACTACTTAGGACGGTAATATGAGTATTTGTTTTACCGAACATCCGCTGTGCGCCAAGATTTAAAGCGTTTCCAATATCTTCGGCATCTTTGGAAGGAAACTTTAAGTCCAAGTAATCGCCGGTATAATCTGAAACACCTGTCACAATTGCGTAGAAATGAGGCTGCGAAAATGATGATTCGCCTGGTGCGTTCCAGATTATTTCGGTTCCTGAGCTTCTGAGATTTCCTTGTCCTATTTCTTTTATATAATTACTGGAAACAATTTTAACTTTATTCGCTACACCTTTGCGGTATGCAGAATCTATCAAATCAATCGTTAAAGTCCGTTCGTTGGCAGACGGATTACTTTTTAAATAATCATCGCGGGTATCGGCGTAGGCTATCTTGTCATTGACGAAAACTTCAACTTTTCCGATTCCACCGCCGCGATTTTTGAGCGTGAAGGTCAGTTTTGTCCCTTCTATTTTTTGCGAAGGTATTTCAGGATACAATTTTATTTCACTCAAAGGAATTATTGGACGAAGCGGTTCTCCAATAAAGCCTAAAAGTTTTGCAAGAAGGCGCGGCTCGTAATACATTTCTTTTAATTGCGTGAGCGCGATGGTTTCGTTGCCAAATTTATATTCCAAGTTTTTTTCGGCATCTTCGCTTGCATCAAACCGCGTTTGATGGTCAATTATCGCCCAACTGTCATCCTTGAAAGATACTATTTGGCAAAACTGCTTTCCCGTTTCGAGCGAAATCAAACTCACCGCGCCGTTTTCCTGCGGCGCAATCAAATAACGTCCGTCTGGCGAAAACTCGACCGTTCCGGCGATTTTTGAATCGGATTTAATCTTCCGAATTAAGACTCTTGAACGCAAATTGAAAATGTGAACCGTCGTTTCATCATCAACTATCGATAACCTTCCGCCGTCAGGTGAAAACATTATTTTTCTGATATATAAATCTTCGCTACGAAAAGTTATCAGTTCTCGTCCGGTTACGACATCCCAGATTTTTACCGTTCGGTCGCTGCCGCCAGTCGCTAAAGTTTTGCCATCAGGAGAAAAGGCGGCTGCTTTGATAAAACCTGTATGCCCTTGCAAAGATTTTGTCGGATTGCCCGATTTTACATCCCAAAGTTTAATCGAACTTTTGTAATCGGTCGTTACCGCCAAAGCTCCGTCAGGCGAAAGTCCGACTGATGATATTTCAGAGTCATTTTTAAAAGATTTCAGTAATTTGCCACTTACCGCATCCCACAAATGCACCAAGTCGTTTTCAGTCGTCAAAATTGAGTTACCGTCAGGCGAAAACGCCGCACCGGTAACAGGATTTTTATGGTCGAGGTCGAAAAGTTTTTTGACATACATTCTGTCTAAATTCTGCGCCGACGCTTCAGTAATTTCTTTTTCGGAAAGTATTTTCCAGAGTTTCGCCGTTTTTCCTGCGCTGGTTGTTAGAAAATGTTCACCGTCGGGCGCGAAGATGATGTTGGAAATCGCGTCTGTAAATGCTTTGACGCGCCGTTTTTCGCGTCCTTGGATATTGTCCCAAAAACAAATTGTTCCGTCCGTTGTGCCGGTAACAAGATATTTTTGGTCAGGCGAAAAAGTCGCCGTCGTTACTAAAAGTGCTGTGTCCGATTTAAAGACCAACTCCAAATTAGACACTTTCTGCTTATCGGAAACTTCTTTTTGCGCCAAAACAGGATTTCCCCAAAACAAACTTGTCTGGTTCAAAAGCGACAATAAAATCAATAAAGCCAAATTCTCTTTCATTTTCTTCTCCATTCTCAAGGTTTCGATAAAATAAACGGAATAATCTCAGGTTCGCGCCGATAGAATACGCGCGGTGTTTGCACACTGCGTTCTTCAGCTTTTTTCTTTTCATCGCCGTTGACGTAAAAGATTCCGCTCCTGCCATTGGCTTGCGGGTTATTTTTCAAATCAACTTCGCGCCGGCGCATCGCCTCGCGCTGAAAAAGCGGAACTTCGTTAACCGCAAAATCGAACCATTCGCGTTCCCAAAGCTGACTGTTTCCGTCTTTATCGGCTTGTTTGTTTGTCAAGGCTTGCAAAAGAGTATAAGTCAAAAGTCCGTTTTCGATGGTTTTATCTCCGATGCGAACGGCTTCGAGCGCGGCTTGCTGACTTTGCGCGGCAGTTAAGATCAACATACCCTTATCGTAGGCGAGTTGGGCAAAACCTTTTGAATTCATCGGAGCTTTGCCGTCATTTTTACCGCCCAATGCCGCGCCGCTCTGACACGCATCAATTACCATCAAAATCTTTCCGGCATCAACTTTTTCCAGGGTATCGTTGAGTTCCAGATCGGAAACGCTTTGCTCTTCCAATTTTGCCGCGTCGCCCGTAAAATTATGCGGCAGAAGATAAAATCGCTGCCCTTTTGAAACTCCGTGTCCGGCAAAATAAATAACTACGGCATCTTCGGGTTGAACGGGCGAGATTTTGGAAAGTTGAGTTTTAACCTCGTCCGAAACATTTGCAAATTGAGCGTCTTTTTCACCGTTGGCAAAAAGAGTGAGTGATTTTAAGATGTTTTCTTTAGTCGCGGATTCGTCAGTCAACGAAATTACTTCCGTCCTGGCATACTGTTTGAGATTTCCGAGTTTCGCTTGATTGTCCTGCAAAGTCTTGCCGATCTCATGGACATCTTTGACGGCATAATTGAGATTGTAATCCGCATTCTTATATTTATTGACACCAACTGCCAAAACATACAAAGTGCCCTCGCGTATCAAAGATTCCGCACCATTGACAACCGCCATACGATCCGAAGATTTGACATCCTGATAACTAAATCCGTAAGCCGTCAATTCATTTTTCCCCGCCGAAATCTGGACATCCGTTTCACAAATCGCCTTTCGCGGCGAATCTTCGGTTTCGGCAATCTGCTGACACCCGTCTTTTTCAGTCAACCGAAAAGCGTTTCCGTTCCAAAGTTTGACCAGCGAACCGTTGCGAAACAAACGCACATCGTTTGCGTCACTCGATGTATCTTTAGAAATTCCCGGACGCGGTTCGGAATTATTGTTGGTTATCTCAACTTTTACTTTGATACTTTTTTTATCCGATGAAAGTGCCGAAGAATCAATCGCTTTGCCGTCAATCGCCGTGATCTCGACGAACGGCTGACGAATATCAATCTTCGACAAATCCTGCGTCGGCGGTTCAATCTGATTGCCGTGAAAAATATCCTGAAGCAGACCGGGACGATAAAACTCCTTGAAAAACGCCTCGACGGGAGCAAAATTGAAAGTGTTATTATCAAATCTCCATATAATTTGCTTCCAGGCTTCCGGCGTACCATCGAATAAACCGTCAGGTGTTGTGACTACCCAATTATTATCATTAATAAATGATAAATAAGCCGCATCTTTTTTCCTATTCAAATCAAGGATATTTATTGTGTTCCGAAGTGATTGGATAAGTAGAACTGAATTTTCTTTTTTGATTATATTCGGATGCTCAATCAAATCTATATCAACGGGAATTTCTTTTCCGCTCTCTGCGTCCAAAGCTTTAATATCATCATAACTGAAACAATAAATGGTTTTACCATCTTTGGAAAAAATAATATCTTCCAGTAAACCGCCTCTTTCCGTCTTTGAATCCAAACCAAAGGGAACTGCCGCAAACAATAATTTCCCGGTTGAAACATCAAAAATATTTACCTCGCCATACATACTTCCGACTGCCAGCTTTTTTTCATCCGGGCTAAATGATAAAGCGGTTGCCCCATTAATTTGATTAACATTTAATCCCAAAAAATCTTTCATTGTTTTTTTTGTTTCGGCTACCATTCTCTTACTATTTTCTCCAATTAAAGTAAAAGTAAAATTTTTGGGAGCAGTCTTATCTGCCAGACTCCAAACCTTGATGTTTCCGCCATTATCGCAACCAGCCAGGAGGTTATTTGAGCTGAATGAAATTTTACGTATATTCCCATTGAACCCGGATAACGTCCGCAGATTAACATTTTTGGCAACATCCCAAAGTTTAATCTCTCCGTTAGCTCCACTAGCTAAAATTTGGTCTTTATCATCGAAAGCAATTGTGTTAATACCTGAATTATGAGCTTTAATTGTGTTCTTTAAGTTTCCCGATTGACTATCCCAGATCTTTATTTCGGCGATTGATTTATCTTCTTCATTTTGTTTTTCACCACTGGCGATTAAATCTCCTTTATGACTGAAAGCCACAGATTTAACAAAATATTTATGACCGGACAGGGTAATTGGCGTCTGTTTCCCGGCAATATCCCATAATTTTATTTCAGAATCATTGGAAACGGCGAGCATTTCATTGGTTTGATTATACGAGAAGGCTTCAATCTCGTTGGAGGAGACACTAAAATACTTCCATTTCTCCGATGTGAATAAAAAGGTTGAACGATCTCCGGCAAAAGCTACCTTAACTTTGTCAAATATATTAAATGCGACCGCGCTTACTCCAACAAAATTAGGCAATGTAAAAAGTTTTTGCCAATTTTCAGTTTTCCAGAAGACTATGTTTTCTTCGCCCGGAGCAAGTTTCGCCGTCACTAATAACCGGTCTCCTATGAAATAGGCATTGGCGCCTTCAAATGATTTTATTATTGTGCCAGTGTTAATATTCCATACTTTTATTTTCTCACCGGACACAGTTCCCGCTGCCAGAAATTTACCATTCGGACTAAAGGATAAGGACAGAATCATTCCATCTAACCCGTAAAGATTTTTTACCAATTTTCCTGTTTTGACATCCCAAATTTTAACAAAAGTTTTACCCGTCTTTAGCACGTCAAGACTTGCGCCGGCTACAAATTTACCGTCTTCGCTAAGGGCGATCGAAGTAGCGGAATCAAACGGAATTGTTTTGCTCGGCTTTTTCGTTTCCAAATCCCAAAACGTGATTTTGTCTGTGTCAGCGCTTATCAAAGTTCTACCGTCATCAGTAAAGATAATTTTTCCGCTTGTCCAGGATGAACCTTCAACTAAATTGATCCTTTCCCCGGTTTCGATTTTCCATGCAATTATTCCGCCTGTGCCGCCACTTGCTAAAATCTTACCGTCCGGGCTGAAGGCGACATAGACAAAAGTCCGCGACTCTGAACCTTGATTAATTTTTGTATAAGATGAATTGAGTTTTTCAGAAAACTGTCTGTCAAAAGTTCTTATTTCAACCCCTTTCTTTACAT
>JANLTD010000507.1:0-5461 GCA_031362765.1 Acidobacteriota bacterium
GATCACTTATTATCAGTGGGCACCCTGATGCCATCGCTTCTAAAAAAACATGTCCGAAGTTCTCACCCAATGTTGGTAAAATAAAAAAATGATATTTATTGATTGTCTCTAAAACCAATTCATGCGGGATCGCCCCCTTAGATTCGATCCTGATGTTTGTTGGTAATTTTTCGATTATCTGTAAACATTCCTTCCAATATAATTGATCTTCCAACGGTCCATAAACATCAATCGTAAGATTCCCTTGTATTTCCGATAAATTTTCTAGAAGCCACTTGAAGTTTTTCTTTCGCATAAATCGCGAGAGAAAGATCATTCTAGCTTCTCCCGCGTTTTTTCTCAGCTTCAATTGTTGCTGAAAATCGGCGTAGATCGTCTTTGGCGGTAAATCGGGGGCAACAAATATTTTTCCGCCTTTCCCCTTGGACATCTCGATTTCTCTCTTCTCGATTTCAGAGGAAGCCTTCCAGATAATATTTTGGTATAAACCGAAAACTTTTGCATACATCCGAAATATTTTCTTCTTTGAACTTTTTAAGTTTAGCGCGCCTTGTGAAAGTTCACCACATGGTGCCATGACAACATTAATTTGCGGAATCAGGCTTAACCTACGTAATTGCAGGACATAGATAGCTAATGTTGCGAAGTAACTGTTAAAGTACAACAGCTGAGGTTTCACATTAATGATTAGCTCGCGTAGTTTCGAGATTTTCACCATATCTCGCGATAAATAATAGACTTTTGCTCCGTTTACTTGATTCCATGCATTTATTTCTACGGTTGTATATGATTGCTGATCAAGTTTTCCATCATGATCTCTCGTAATTATCCAAAAATCAAATTTATCAGACATCCGATCCACCATATTAACTATCGTGCGCATACCGCCGCCGCTTTTATACCCCGGCAAGAAATAGTCGCAAATTATTAATATTTTTGGTTTTTGATTTTCAGTCATTGTTCGTTAGCCGAGAGAATTTCGTTATAGAGTGTTTCATATTTTCGGGCGATGGATTCTGAATTAAATCTCTTGATATTTTCAATTCCAAGCTCGAGCAGATTTGCACGATATTTTTTATCATGAATTATTTTGGTGATTCCTTCCCTAATGCTCAAATGATCAAAAGGGTCTGCCAGAAAAGCAGCGCCGCCGGAGACTTCCCGCATCGGACTCAGATCACTTGTGATGACAGGCTTTTTCATAGCTTGAGATTCGATAATCGGTAAACCAAACCCCTCATAGGTCGAACAAAATGCAATAATGTCGGCATTCTCATATTCCGATCTCATTTCCTGATCATTCAATTCATATCTATTTTCAAACCATAAGCCACTTTTCGCTAACAATCCGACTTGTCTTTCATTTAGTTTCCCGATAATCCTTAATTTGCAAGCCAGTCCCTCCAGAGCATTTATTAATGCGGGAATATTTTTATTTTCCATTGTTCCAATTTGTAGAATTGTCGGGCATTCACTATTGAATTCCCGCACATTTCCAGTCGATTCAAAGTTATCGTCTAAGGGATTTTCGATAACTATTATTTTGTCTGCTTCGCAATTAGTTACCTCAATTATTTCTTTTTTAGTGGATTCGCTTATGACGGTTAAATATTTCAATTTCCGAACAGGCCAATCCAAAAACAATTTCTTCAAAAAAAACCGGCGAACTTTATTTTTGGTGTGTAAAAATCGCAAGTCGTGAATCGTCATTATCGTCGTGTTTCGGGGGAAACAAAGTGCCATATAATGAATATGGCCTGTAATGTGGTAAACATCAGCCTCGTTTTTCTTAAACAAAAATAGATTTTTAATTATTCCTGACAGTGAATTGCCGAATGCTACTTTTTGAAAACAACCCTCAAATTTTGAAACAGAAAGACTCCGGGCAACCTGCCTAAAAACCCGTTCAATACTGACAAACTCATCAAGTTTTCTTTCAATAAAAAGAATTTTCTTCATTTGCTATTTTGCGGAACTTAAAAGCAATTCTTCGTTAATCGCCGTTGTTCCGATTTGCTCGACAACAATTCCGGCTGCTAGATTAGCAAATTCCGTTGCCTCCCTAAAACCCATATTAGATGCCAAACAAACAGCCAATGCGGCAATCACAGTATCTCCGGCACCTGTTACATCGAATACTTTTCGCGCCGTTGATCTTAACTGGATCGTTTCTTTATTTTTTTCCAAAAGTTTGATCCCATTTTCGCCTTGTGTTATTAATATCGCCTCCAGAGAAAGTTCGTCAAGAAGGTGCCTTCCGGAACTTTCAATTAATTGTTCAGAATTATTTTCCAGATTGCAGGCTTCAGCAGTTTCTTTCTGATTTGGGGTCAAAATGGTCGCTCCACGGTATTTTGAATAATCTCTCCCCTTCGGGTCAACCGCAACTATCTTCCCGTATCGCCTTGCAAACGTTATCAGACCCGCCAACAATTCTTGGGTCAAAAAGCCTTTCCCATAATCGGAGATAACAATAATATCGTTCGTCTCGATATAGATTTCAATTTGATTCAATACCGCTCTTACATCTTCGATTGAAATAGGAGCGGTGGATTCCTGATCCACGCGAACAATTTGTTGGTGGTGCGCGATGACCCGTGTTTTAACTGTTGTTGGCCGACCGCTAACTTCGACCAACTTAAACTGACTTATTTTCGAATTTTTCAAAATGGACGGAAATAGTTTCGCATCTTCATCAACGCCCGTGATACCAAAGAGCGTCGGGGTCGCGCCGAGACCGGCGACATTGGCAGCTACATTTGCGGCGCCGCCCGCTACGATACTCGATTTTTCTAATGCAACGACCGGTACCGGTGCTTCGGGCGAGATTCGGCTCACACTTCCCCAAAGGTATCGGTCAAGCATTATATCGCCGATCACCAAAACTTTTACATCTTTGAATTTTTCCAGAAGTTCGTTAGTTTCTTTCAATGACTTAAAAAATTTGTTTTTGTTAAATGATATTTCTCGATACTTTTTGATCCACAAGTTCGCACCAAATATGCGCAACCGTTATATGCGCTTCCTGAATCCTCGCGGTTCTTTCTGACGGGACCAAAACACTTGCGTCACACAACGAAGCAAGCTTTTTTCCATTAGCGCCGGTCAGTCCGATGATTTGACAACCAATCGATCGTCCTTTCATTACGGCTGCAATTATGTTTGGAGAATTTCCGCTGGTACTGATCGCGATCAAACAATCGCCTTCCCGCGCGAGTGCTTCGACTTGTCGCGCAAAAATTCTTTCAAAACCGTAATCGTTTGCCAATGCCGTCAATGCCGAGGTGTCGGTCGTCAGGGCAATTGCCGGAAGCGCCCGCCTTTCGGTTTCGTATCTACCGACGAATTCCGCCGCGATATGCTGCGCGTCGGCCGCGCTTCCGCCATTGCCGAAGATCAAAACCTTGCCGCCGCTTTTGAATGTCTGAAATAGCAATTCGGCACAATTTTCGATTGCCTCTATATTTTCAGAGATTATTTTGTCAAAAACCTCTTGGTGCTGATTCAAAGAATTTAGGATTGAGTTATTATCCACACTCTCGACTCTCGACTCTCGACTCTCGACTCTTTTTATTTTATCAATGACCCGGCTCGTCGAAAATTCTTCCATCAAAGGCAGCGAATAAACCGCACCGCCATTCTGAATAACAAACTCGGCTCCGATAATTTCGCCGGTCGCCCAGTCTCCGCCCTTCACCAAAACATCCGGCTTTATTTCCCTGATCAATTTCTCAGGCGTTGATTCATCAAAAATTCTTACTTCGTCAACCGACTTCAAACCTTCTAAGATCAATTTGCGTTCTGTTTGCGACAGTATCGGGCGTTCAGGTCCCTTAATAGATCTGACGGAAAGATCGCTATTGATCGCGACGATCAATTTTGTTCCTAATTTTTTTGCACGAGCAAGCAAATCAATGTGTCCGGGATGAATCAGATCAAAACACCCATTTGTAAATACAACTTTCTCCATTCGTCAAAATTATATCAAAACAACTCAACTAATTGCTCTGACACGAAATGTTTGATTATCCTCTTTTACCCCGACCAGATGAAAATACAATTCTTTTTCGAGTTTATTGACCGTCGGAAAATGTATCGTCCCGAACATAAAGAGCGTTTTATGCCAGCGGTCTTTATTAAATTTGATCACTATTTCACTTCTTCCAATTGAATTTACATTCCATAAAGCCGCGACATTTTCTTTTTGACTCGGTGCGTTTTCGGCGGTCGTCGTAAAAAACAGATCTTTACCTAATTGCTTGGAATAGAATACAGTCCCGTCAACTTCCGCGAGATTTTCCCGTTCTAAAGTGTTGCGGTTGACTTTATATATTTGATTTGCGCGAAATTCCGCGTCAGTTCCGTAATAAAAATTTTCTTTATCAAAAATAATACTCACTGCCCGCCAGGTCTCATCGCCCTCGCCGACGGTCTCTACGTTTTGAAAAGCATCAAAGGATCGAATGATCCGGCACTCCTTTTCATCATCGCCCGTCAGACAATAGATCGCGCCCGTAAATTCGTCCAAATAGAGCCCGTGGATATGTTTGATCGAATTTGGGGGAAAGGTATATACAACTTCAAGCGAATCTGAGCCCCGTTTGTATCTGTAGAT
The DNA here is from genome assembly GCA_031362765.1 of Acidobacteriota bacterium. Lineage (GTDB taxonomy): Bacteria > Acidobacteriota > Blastocatellia > Pyrinomonadales > Pyrinomonadaceae > JAFDVJ01. The sequence continues at coordinate 4,616 of JANLTD010000507.1, forward strand.
CCGCATTTCGCCTCGGTCAGCATTGGCGAGATATTCGCCAAAAAAAATATCTCCATTTTTATTCAATGCGCAGGCGCCTCGCAAAACGCGGCAGGGGCGCGCAAGACCTCTCAATTCCTGATATTCCCCGTTTCTGACAACGCCGACCGATTTATCGAAGGTGACAAATAGATCATCGTTATCGAGGGCAATCACATTTGTCACCATAAACCGCAAAAGTCTTTGGCCGAGTCTAAAATTACTGGCTGCCTGTTTCCAAAAGGGAGCATTTACAACGGCAATTTTTTTGAATGGAGGCTTGAGATCGTCCGTCTGAAATAAAATATTACGGCGTGAAAGATAATATTTACCTTCCTCCGCCCATTCGATCGTATAGCCTCGCCATTCCGGAACTGGTTCGACTGTCCAATTCATAAAAATTAAATATCCTTTTTGCAAAAGAAAGATCCGATCACCAAAACATCCATCTTTGTTCTCAGAAAACATTCGATCGCTTCAAACGGCTGGCTGACGATCGGTTCATTTTCATTGAAACTGGTGTTCAAAATAACCGGAATACCGGTTTTGGTTTCAAATTTCTTGATCAAATCGTAATATAGCGGATTTTCTTCGCGAGTTACGGTTTGCAGCCGGCCGGTATCATCGACGTGATTTACGGCTGAAAGACGATCGCGCCATTCGGCACGGATCTTATAAACGTGCAGCATAAACGGCGACGGATGATCCTGCTCGAAAAGCTCGCTTTGCCGTTCCTGCAAAACCGAAGGTGCAAACGGACGAAATGATTCGCGGTGCTTGATCCGCGCATTAAGTATATCCTTCATATTCGGAAAACCCGGATGCGCT
>JANLTD010000520.1:0-1844 GCA_031362765.1 Acidobacteriota bacterium
GTTTCATTTTTTCAAAGGCTCACACAGTTTTACGCCCGAACTTTTTCAGAAAGCCTTGAAATTTTTATATCTTCACGGCCGCCATCTCGAAAAATATCTTTCGACCTATTACAGCCCGAACACGCATCTGACGGGCGAAGCGCTCGGTCTTTATTATCTCGGAACACAACTCGGAATTTTTGAACGCTCCAATCGCTGGCGCAAACTCGGCGAAGAAATTCTTTTTGCCGAGCTTGACCGGCAGGTTTTGGCGGACGGCGTTTATTTTGAGCAATCAACCTGGTATCAGCGTTACACGGCAGATTTTTACACGCATTTTCTGATCTTAAAAACCTTCGACACCGATGATACGGACAAGGAATTAGAACAAAAGCTCGAATTAAAACTTCAGCTACTTCACGATTTTTTGATGTATGTCTCGCGGCCCGACGGCACCACGCCGATCATTGGCGACGACGACGGCGGCCGAAGTTTGCCTTTAAGCGCGGCGGACACAAATGATTTTCGTGCTTCGCTCGCAACTGCCGCGATACTTTTCGGGCGCGGCGATTACAAATTCGTGGCCGGGCAGTTTTCGGAAGAAACACTCTGGTTATTGGGCATCGAAGGCGTGCAAAGTTTTGAAAATCTGCGCTCATATCAACCGCGCCAAACTTCTAAATTTTTCCCCGAAGGCGGCTATTTTGCAATGCGCGACGGTTGGAGCGACACAGACAATTATCTGCTTGTTGATTGCGGCGAGATCGGTTCGCTAAGCGGCGGACACGGACATTCCGACGCGCTGGCGGTCGAATTGGCGGTTGGCGGAAAGACGCTCCTCGTGGATTCGGGAACTTATACCTATCATGAATCCGACGAAATGCGCGACTTTTTCCGTACTTCGATCGCCCATAATACTTTGATGATCGACGAAAAATCGCAATCCGAACCCGGCAGTAAATTTTCGTGGAAAACGAAGGCAAAAGTGAATATTCAATCGCGGATCTCCGAAGACCGTTTCGATTTTTTTGAAGGTTCGCACGATGGTTACGAACGCCTTGAAGATCCGGCAACTCATCAGCGGAGCATTCTTTTCTTAAAAAACGATTACTGGATAATGCGCGATTATGTCAAAACCAACGGGACACACGATTACGCGCTGAATTTTCACTTTAACAAACAAACAAATCCGATAATTGAAGACACCGAAAGCGGAAGTTTTTGTGTCAGCGAAGCGCCTTCGAAACAAAATGGCTGGAGAATGTTCACCTTCGGCGACAATGGCAGCTGGCAGCGCAAGGAAAGCTGGATCTCGGATAATTACGGTAAAAAAACAAATGCGCCGTTCTTGCGGTTTGTTTCAAAAGGCAAAGGCGCGCAGGAATTTTTCACGTTTATGCTGCCGTCCACAAATGGCTTTGCGAAACCCGAAGTTTTTGAAACGGCGGTTTCCGGCGGTCGCGCGTTTGTTGTCAACTATCGCGGTTATTGGGATCTGTTCGTTTTCGCCGACTCGGACGAGCAGATCGTCCGGACCGAAATTTTTAACACGAATTTTCGATTTCTCTGGGCGCGGCTCAGTCCGGGCGAAACGGTGCCCGAAGAATTTGTGATGGTCGGCGGCACGAATTTCACGCTCGGAAACCGTGAAATTATCAATTACCCGAACGAACTGAAATTTGCAGTTGCGCGTCGTTTGGGAAATCGTCTGAATGTCCGCACGAGCGAAAATATCTTCAGCATTTCGCTTCCTCAAAAACAAACTTCAACCTATATCCTGAAAAATGGTTTAGAATCTTAATTTAAAGTTCGAAGTTCCAGGTTTCAAGTTCCAAGTTGAATTCGACTTTTTACTTGGAACTTGG
>JANLTD010000526.1:0-2205 GCA_031362765.1 Acidobacteriota bacterium
GACGGCTAATTCTTCGGAAAAACTAAAAGCAAAAGTATAAATCGGTTCTATTACAAATTTTCCACTCGAATCTATATAGCCGCTTTTCAATCCGATTTGCACGCGTGCCAAACCTTCTGAAAATTTATCAGCTTCCTCAAATTGCGGTTTGATAACGATTTTCCCTTTGTTATTTATAAAACCCCATTTTCCTTGGTTCATAAAGGGAATTAGTGTTTTGTCGGCATTATTTTGTGCTGAACAATTTAAGCAAAATGAAAAGAGAAAAGCCAGACACAAAAGAAATATGTGTAAAGTTCTAAATGCTTTCATAATCTCTTTGATGTCTGACTTCCTAAATAGTTTCTTCACGTCGGAAAATTAAATCCCGACTTCCGCCTTCGCTTCGGCGAATTTTTCGACCGCAAATTTCAAATCTTCCATCGAATGAGCCGCCGAAACTTGCGTACGAATTCGCGCCTTGCCTTTCGGAACGACCGGAAACGAAAACGGAATGACATAAACGTCTTTTTTGAGAAGCGATTCAGCCATTTTGACCGCCGGATGCGCGTCGCCGAACATAACGGGCACGATCGGATGCGTCCCGGGCAAAATTTCTAATCCGATTTTCGATAATTCCGTACGGAAATAGCGCGTGTTTTCTTGTAATTTATCGCGCAACTCGGTTGAATTGATCAACATATCAATCGCCGCAATCGAAGCGCCGACAATCGGCGGAGCGACCGAATTTGAAAACAAATAAGGGCGCGAACGCTGGCGCAGGAGTTCGATGATTTCTTTGCGCGCCGAGGTATAACCGCCGCTCGCGCCGCCCAAGGCTTTTCCGAGCGTTCCCGTGATGATGTCAATTCTGTCCATCACATTATGATATTCGGGCGTTCCGCGCCCCGTTTTGCCGATAAATCCGACCGCGTGCGAATCGTCAACCATCACGAGCGCGTCGTATTTTTCCGCCAGATCGCAGATCTCATCGAGTTTGGCGATGTAGCCGTCCATCGAAAAAACGCCGTCGGTCGCGATCATTCTCGTTCGCATGTTCGCCGATTCCTTCAACTTTTCTTCAAGATCGTTCATATCGCCGTTTTTATAGCGAAAACGCTGCGCTTTGCAAAGGCGAACGCCGTCAATGATGCTCGCGTGATTGAGTTCGTCGGAAATGATCGCGTCTTCTTCCCCGAGAATCGTTTCAAAAAGTCCGCCGTTGGCATCGAAACAAGACGTGTAAAGAATCGTGTCTTCCATTCCCAAAAAGAGGCTAATCTTCGCTTCGAGTTCTTTGTGAATCGCCTGCGTCCCGCAAATAAACCGCACGCTTGATAGCCCGTAACCCCAATCATCCAAGGCCTTGTGCGCCGCCGCGACGATCGCCGGATGATCGCTCAAGCCTAAATAATTATTGGCGCACATATTCAAAACTTCGCCGCTGCCGACCTTGATATGCGCTTCCTGCGGGCTTTCGATCACGCGCTCCCGTTTATAAAGCCCCGCTTCTCTGATTTCGTTGATTGTGTTTTCTAATTGATTTTGAATTTTGCCGTACATAGATTTTTATAAAATTTTTCAGTGCGCCGTTAGGGTAAAGAGAGCAACGACACAAACTCGTCTTCGTAAAATAATTTGATAACGTCAAATTCCCGCCGAAGCAATGCTTCAACCTGCCGGGTCGAACAGTTTCCAAGCCGTAGCCAAACAACTTTCGGCGGATTTCCGAAGACAAGGCTGAGGTCGTGCATATCTGCGTCTTTCGAGACAATCATAAAATCGCCCGCTTTCGCATAATCCCAAACAATCGGGTCATCGGTTGCCTTCATCCCGACATCGCGGACGTGCGTCGAATCGGGAAAAATATCCGCCAAAAGACGCGGCAGTTTGGGCGATAAATTTTCGTCAAAAAGTAGTTTCACGCCGGAATCGGAGCAGTCATCAACCGACGCTCACGGTCGGCGGCAAAGGCGATACAGGCTTTCAAATCTTCGCGTGTCAAATCGGGAAAATCTTCGAGAATTTCTGCTTCGGTCATCTCCGAAGCAAGATATTCCAGCACTTCATAAACCGTAATCCGAAGCCCACGCACACAAGGTTTGCCGCCGCGCTTGTTCGGTTCGATAGTAATGTAATCGCGGTAATCCATAGTTGAAATTATCGGTTACAGCAAGCCCAAAAGCAAGCCCCTTGTTGAGTTGGATCGCCTGAACTGCCTGATTC
>JANLTD010000558.1:0-7994 GCA_031362765.1 Acidobacteriota bacterium
TTAACATTTGATTTGCTACCGGCAATCTTTTTGATAGGCGAATCGCTCTGAAATAATAAACGCGACTATCGTTTCGCCAGATTCTGGCATTGAGTTGCCAAAATGGACGACAAATTTGTTCTTTGTAATCCGGCAGAAAATATAATTTACCCTTCTCGTCTTCGGCTTTCAATCCTTCTAAAGTTTCAAAGAGTTTGATTTTTTGTCCGGCGAGTTTTGGATTAATGTAAACATCTCGTTGAAAAAAATGCATCAACCCGTTCGGTCCGACCTTTTTTGTGCCTCGTTCACACCACGCGAATTTCTCTAAACAATTAAGAATATGCGGTAAAGCAAAGAAATCCTGTTCACTTAATCTAATTGCAGAGGGTTTTCCTTTTAGAGCGTAATGCCCACGAATTGTATTTCGATATGCAACATATTCCGGCAAGTTCCTTTTCAATTGACCGAACTTCCATTCGTCGAAATGCCGATAGAATTCGTTCATATCATCCCGAAAAGCACGTTCCAGTTTGCCGTTGGTTTGCGGGTGATTGACTGCGGAGTGGATTAACCGGATGCCTAATCGTCGGCAGAACTCCTGCAAAAGTTTGCCTTTGAAGTATGAACCATTGTCGAAAACTAATGCCTGCGGGATTGTTTGATATTTTCGCATCGCGGCGATTATCGCCCGAATGGTTGTATTGACCGTAACCTCCCGAAACAGATCACAAAAAACATATGCACGAGAATAATCGTCCGAAAGAGTCAATTGAAAAGCAGTCCGGTCTTCGTCTGTGAGAGTTACTTTTTCCATCAGATCGCCGTGCCAAAGCCGGTGCGGATGATTCCGTTCGTAAAACCGCCATTTTGGTTTTGGTTGCGGCGGATTCATTTCAAACAATATTTGTCGTTTGATTCGTTTCGCTGTCGAAGGACAAATCTTAATGCCGGATTGATTCTGAATATCCCAGGCTAATCGCTCGCCGCCTAAAAACAACTTTTCCTTAATCTTTTGTTGAATGAGAACTTTTTCACCGGCGGTAAACCGATGAGCCTTTAAAGTCGGCGGCGGTCTTTTTGCAACCCGTGGCAACGAATGCCGCTTTCTGATTCGTTGAATGGTTCGGGGATTAACAGTTTCATTTTCAAATTGCAGAAGTTTTTGACTAATTTGAGAGGAACTCAAAGTCGGATAACGTTCACACAAACTCACCGCTTTATTTTCCTTTTCCTGATTTAGACGATTGTGAGCAGGTTTCTTCTTTGTTTTCGGATTTGCTATTTCTCGGCGAACGGCATCAATTGCTCGTCTCCGTAAGTTGTAAAGACTGCCCCGACAAATCTCGAATCTTTCAGAGACCACCTTGACACGTTCGCCTCTGAGCAAAGCAGAAACAGCTTGCACCTGATTTTCTATTTTTGTATCTTTTGATGGCTTCGACGTTTCACTTTCAATTTCCTTCATCCAAATAAATTATCAAAAAACAGCGTCCAGAGAATTTCGCAGAATGCTCAGAGAGCGAAATTTATTTCCATATATTGACATCCTTTCTCTTTCAAACTATGCTCAAACCACTATAGATTTCGCACTCCATTCACAAAAGCGAAATCTATTGATAAAATTATTTGCGAGGAATTTCAAAAATCCGATGTCAAAAATCTCTGAAAAAACTTCGGTTCAAAAAACCGTTAAATCCAAAAGTGATTCGTCTGATGACAAATCACTCAAAGAATTGATTGCTGCAACCATAAGACTCTGGCGGAAATATCATCTGACCTACGATCAGGCGCGTTATGTCGGAAAGGAAGTCCGCCTCTTACTTTCCATCAAAAGAACAAAAATTCGTAAAACGGTCGTTCAGCGTCTCTCGCGTGAAGAGGAAACAAAACTCATCAATCAGGCTTACCGGGATAATAGTCAAAACGGGCTTTTGTTGAAAATGCTTTTCTTGACTGGCGCACGAGTCGCGGAATTCGTTTCAGTCAAAGTCGAGGATTTCTTTTTCGACGAGCAGATGATTTTGATTGAAAACGGCAAAGGCGGGAAAAGCCGTTATGTTCCAATCTTGCCGGAACTTGCCCAAGAGTTGCGAACTCATCTCAGCGGAAGACAAATTGGCTATATTTTTGAGAGCAATCGTCACACGAAATTTACGACCCGAAGAATTCAGCAGATCGTCAAAGAAACGGCTGACCGTGCAGGCATCGCCAAAAAGGTTCATCCACATTTATTGAGGCATACGGTCGCCACTTTCCTGCTTGAAAAAGGAATGCCGCTCGAACAAATTCAAAAGTTTTTGGGTCATTCAAAAATCGAGACGACACAGATCTATGCAGAATCAACGACTGAAATGCTGAAGGATAGTTTCAGAAAAGCCTTTTCCGGCTAAATTATGTGTCCTACCAATATCGTTTCAATGATAAACCGGATTTGTGGACAAATCAGGACGAGGAATTTGAAAGAAGCAAACCTTCAACATCCCGCGCCAATTTTCGCTTTTCTTTTTTATTGAGTCCTGAGTTTTGAGAAATGTGAAGTTCTATTTCGGCGGAGATCGGATAGCGCTCCCAGATCTGAGGCTCGACTCCGGTACCGCCCGATTTGCCAAGCGAAGATTTGAGAATCTCCCGTATCTCGTCGCGATCTCTGATCACGACCACATCTTCTCCGCGGAGTTCGGCGAGCCGTGCCTCATTCACATCGGTTGTTGTGGTGACCGGTTCACTAAGCAGTTTCTTAAGTTCTGTTATGTTTCGGTTGGTAATGATTCGTTTAATAATCCTGATCGGCAGTCCCTGCGACTGTAGATGTTTGATGACAATTAGCGTCATCAGATGCAGATAGGTGAAGACGGAAGCAGTCCCTTCAGAATAAGCGGCGGGAGGAAGCAGCCCTTCGGAAAGGTAATAACGAATCGTTCGTTCGTTCGGGAACTGTGCAACTACCTCTCTGCTCTGCTCAATTGCGGTAGATTGCAAAATTTCTTTTACTGCCTGTGCAAACTCGGCAACGCCGACAAACTCTTTATTCCTGTAATTTTCAAAAGACTTCATGAACAAAATATTAAGTCTTTTGAGGAATACTGTCAATTGACAGTATAAAGTCATCAGCAAGTCTTGACAAATCCTAATTTCACATTATACACTGTGAAGTTATCAGCAAACGCTGTTACAATTAAGTTCACTATAAGCAAGCAAAAAACAGACAAAGGAGGATAGTAAGATGAGTAAATATAAAACCCTTGTCATTCACCCCGATGACGAAAGTACAAAGTTTCTTCGAATTATTTATGAAGGAAAGGATTTCGATGTAATTACGGACAAAGACTATGAGAGAGGGAAGATAAACGATTTGATCGAAGCAGAAGCATACGACCGCCTAATAATGCTCGGACACGGACTGCCTCATGGCCTTCTGGCAGGAGGAGGGTGTCGATTACTGATTGACGGTGACAACGTTGAAGCACTGCGCCGGACATCTAGTATTTACATCTGGTGCAACGCTGACATTTTTGTCCAAAGGTACCATTTAAGCGGCTTTTGCACGGGAATGTTTATTAGCGAAATAGCAGAATCTCAACTATTTAACGTGAATGCGACTCAAGCTGAGATCGTTTTCTCAAACAATCTGTTCAGTCAGGCAATTAGAGCAAATCTGCACCTTCCACCTTCGGAAATGAAAGCCGAGGTTTTAAAATTTTACCGCGGAAATAATCCGGTGATTGCCTACAACGTCAGTCAAATGACAGACCAGTTCGAAGAGAAGCAAAATGTCATGAACGAAAATTTTCGCTCCGGCATCAATAGTTTTAATTATTTAGAAACTGTTTAAGAAACGTGATGATGAGGTTCAACTCGTTTATCAAAGAAATAGGAGGAATAAAAAAATGAAAATTATTAAAGAATTTATCAATAACTTAACAGTAGGAAAGGCTCTGACTTTCAATCAACTCATTATCAAACCGATCTTTGTCAGCACGGATTACAAATTACCGTTTCTGACTTTGGAAGAAGCTTTGCAGGGAGAAGTTTTGGAAATCACGGAAATTCACGAAGGCGGCAGCGTGCCCGAACTTCTCGTAAAAAACAAAGGCACGCTGGACGTGATCGTGCTCGAAGGCGAAGAGCTGCGCGGCGCAAAGCAAAACCGAATAGTCAACACGACGATCATCATTCCGGCGGGAAGCGAAATTCTGTTGCCGGTTTCGTGTGTCGAGCAGGGACGTTGGCGGCATAATTCGTCGAGGTTTTCGTCGGGCGAAAACGTGATTTCTCCGAGCCTCCGCTCGTTTAGTCACGGATCTGTCACCAGAAGTCTGAGGCAGCACAAAAGTTACGATTCAGACCAAGCGGGCATTTGGGGCGGTATTCGCGAAAAATTCAAGCGGATGTCGGAGGTCAGTGAAACTGATGCAATGAGTGACCTTCTGGATACGAGCATCACGCCGGAAGCCCAAAAGACCTTGATGGAAGAGATCCAATATCAGGAAAAACAGATCGGATTCCTCGCCTACATTGGCGGCGGATTTGCAGGCGGCGACGTTTTCGGCTCGACCGAACTCTGCGAAAAACAGATGCGAAAACTAATTCGCGGTTATTACTTGGACGCGCTCGACATCGGCATCAATTTCCCCGATATTAAAGCGGAAGAAATTCTCGCTCAAATCGCCGCCGCCAGCCACGAACAATTCGAGGCAATCGGCAAGGGAACAGAAATGCGCTTTGAAACCGAACGCATCCAAGGCGCGTGGAAACTGGTTGACGAATCGGTTTCGCATCTGACAGTGTTTCCGGGAGATAACAAAAAACCTATTGGGTTTGAACCAATTATCTCTTCAGAATCGAAAGTGCTGATACTTGGCACAATGCCTGGAGAAGAGTCTTTGAGACTACAGCAGTACTATGCCCATCCCCAAAACCAGTTTTGGAATATTATGGATCATCTGTTCGGTGGAATTTTAGCCGTGGAATATGAGGATCGGATAAAGATATTAAAGGAGAAGGGAGTCGCCTTATGGGATCTCCTACGCGAGTGTGAGCGAGATGGCAGTCTGGACGCTAACATTAATCAAAGCACGGTTGTCACAAACAATTCTGAGTCTTTGCTTGGGGAATATCCAAAGCTTCGGGTAATATTCTTCAACGGTAAGCCGGCAGAAAGAATATTTCAACGCCACGTTGCGCCAATGTTAGCTGGGAAAGAACGTTTCAAACTCATACAGTTACCATCAAGTAGTTCGGCGAATACACACCAAACTTTGTTGGAAAAGGCGAAAGATTGGGGCATAATCCAACATTACCTCGTTAATCCGCAATGCTAAAAGGAATTCGATTCCAATTTCACAAAGCGAAAGTTTCCGTCAGTGAAATGAAAAAGAATACATTCCGGCAGCCATTTTTGGAGTAAAGGCTCAACAATAAAGATAAAAGACCGCTGTATTAACGGTCTTTTTTTGATGCGCGAAATGCTGTCGCATAATGACATTGACCCCAAACACAATATGTTCCTTTTGTAAAGAGTCGATTTTTCAGATGAAGAAATCCGAGCCAAAAACCAAAACTCAAGCCGTCGATTCTAAGGCTAAAAACTTCCTAACCGAAGCGGAAATCAAAAAGTTTTTGGAAGCTGCGCGGAAAGGACGGCATTCAGTTCGAGATTTTTGTTTGGCGCTGACGGCTTACCGGCACGCGCTTCGGGTTTCGGAATTAATTGACATTCGAATAAAAGATTTGGATCTCGAATCTTCAAGAATTTTCGTTCGCCGGATAAAAGGAAGTCTTTCGACCCATCAACCGATCGAAGGAGATGAGCTTCGGGCGATCAAAGCCTGGCTTCGGGAAAGAGAAAATTATCCGAGTTCCGGTTCAGATTATCTTTTCCTAAGCGAGCGCCGACCGATGCCCCGGCAGTGTGTAAATTATTTGACCGAGCAAATTGGAAAGCGGGCGAAACTAAAATTCAAGGTCACGCCGCATATGTTGCGGCATTCGACCGGATATTACCTGGCAAACAAAGGGTACGATACTCGACTGATTCAGGATTATCTTGGACACAAAAACATCACGCACACGGTTCGCCATACTCGGACTGCCGCCCATCGCTTTGAAAATCTTTGGAGATAAATTCACGCTATTGATCCGTTTCGGGGGGTTGGGCAAATAACCCCGACTTTCTCAAGATCTTCGACTTCGGCGATCGTTTCGGCGGGTACCGCCGAATACGCGGGATAATGCTTTATTGAAAGCCTCAGATTATCTTTTAGTTGTTGGCTCATATCCTTTTTAAATTCACCGTTACGTCTGATAACGAACATTTCATACGACAAGTATTTTACTACTAAACCCATTCTTTAAAAAGACTCTTATCCAAAATTGATTTGTCCTTACTGCAGTGCAATGAATAACGACCTTTCGGCATTTCAGAAAACATATCGATGCGAAAAGTGTTCAGTTTCAATGGCGTTCAGTTCCAAAAGAACGCTTTTGCACCTTTAACCCCCATTTTATCGCGTTTTTCAGCAGTGTTTTAATCGCTTCAAAAGCTTGAAGTAAATACCTGCAACCCAAAGCCCAATTCGCACTTAATAATTCGCCAAATATAGCAAAAAATTCTGTTCCTTAATATTGTTTTACATGGGATTAATTTTTTTTTGTTAGTTTTTGAAGAAAAAAAGCATATACGAGTCTGATGTCAATAAAAAGGGAAATGAAAAGGATTGATTCATTCTTATCAGACGCGACGGGCTCGGTCGGAAGCCGCATTCGATAGCAGCCTAAAATTATCATTTCCGGCAAGCCGATTGTTTCCCAAACTTTTTCCTTGTTTTCCTTCCAAAGAGTTACCGTTTCCGTAAAATCAATCGGTAAGCCCATCATTTTGCCACTGCGGCGAAAGATCGCGCCGACACCTTTTTCGGGACTTGGCAAATGTTCTATTTTCAATTTGCTGCCCATCATCATCATTGACCGCTCAGACATATGCATACCCGTTTTAGCGAGGTCGTCCATGAACGGAAAAACCTGGCTAACCGGAGCATTGACAAAATTACTCTGTTTGTTATCAGACAGCTATGTCTGAATGCGGGCAAAAAATCCGGCTAGTTTCACTTTACCCGAATATCAAGAGTTACCTAAACTCCAATATTCATTGGCTCAAAACAAGTTTTTGCCGAAACATCGAATTCGGCACAAACTTTGCATAATAGTTAAAGAGAAAATTCTACGGACTGATCCGTTTGACCGAATCTTTTAGTAATAAATAAAAAGCTTAATTATATGAAAGCAATAAATACCAATTTCAAGTTGCGAAGTTTAGCGACGGCTCTTCTGCTGGCATTTACGCTTGGTTTTTTGGGAACTGCGGTGCCGGTTTTCGGGCACGGCGGCGAAGATCACGGCGACGCGAAACCGAAAACCGAAACGACCGATAAAGGCACGGTGTCGCATTCGTCGCGGCTTGGCGATTTGGAAGTGATGCTCAAGCATCCACTTTTTCTGCCCGACACGGCAATGACAGCGCGGTTGTTTGTCACAAAATTTGAAACAAACGCAGGATTTGCAGAAGTTACTCCGGCAATCGAAATCGAATCTTCGAGCAATTCGGTAACTGAAGCGAAAATCGAAAAAACCGACACGGCGGGAATTTTTAATGTGAGTTTTCCGGCTTTGCCAACCGGGACTTATACGATTCGCACAAAACTGACGCACGATGGGGAAACCGACACAGCGACGTTTTCCGGCGTGGAAGTTAAGTCCGCGCCGATTGTTTCAGCCGATGGCGGCGGAATGAGTTGGGCGCGAACCGCTTTGATTACGTTTATTTTTACTATCGTTCTGGGACTTTTCGGCGGGCTGATTTATTTCGTTTTGCGATTCAGCGCAAGCGAGATGTTAAAAGAGGAAACCGTTTCAGCTTAAATGAAAATCGGGAAATTTCAAAGCAAATATCAATTGAGCAAGCGCAGGGTTTTTAAGTCGAAGAGATTCTCCTGTCTTCTTTGGGCGATGGCGGT
>JANLTD010000582.1:0-5909 GCA_031362765.1 Acidobacteriota bacterium
CAGAGCGCACCTTCCTGACCTGAAATTTAATATTCATTGATTGATAAACTTTCATCTTTACACAAATTAAAGATTAAAAAGACCCGATAAAACCAATTTCAGGTCAGGAAGGGTTTGCTCTGCACCCGCTTTTTTTTCATAGATATTAGCTGTAACTTTTTACTGACGCATTACTTTTATCAAGAGAAATAATACTTCGGAATAGGCGAAAAGTGATAGTTTGTTTTTGCTTTTCGCCATTGCCGCTATTTTAAATGTTTCTCGAAAAAGTCAAAGATCCGTGTGTATTCGTCCGTCCACGAGGTCGCACGTGTGAAGCCGTGATTTTCCGCCGGATAGAGCATCGCTTCAAAATACGGCGTTTTTTCGAGCCGGATCAGTTTTTCGATCAGTTGCATCGAATCCTGTGCGGGGACATTATCGTCAACCAAACCGTGCAGGATCAATAAAGGTTTATTAAGCGCGTCGGCATAAGCGATCGGCGACGAGCGTTTGTAGCCTTCGACGTTTTTTTCCGGAAACCCGAGACGTTCCGCCGTATAGATCGGGGACGAAGCATAATAATTCTTCCAATCGGCAACCGGTCGAAGCGCCGCCGCGCAAGTTATCTTATCGGTTCGAAAGGCGAGCATTTCCGCCATAAAACCGCCGTAGCTGCCGCCGTACACGCCGATTTTCTTTGCGTCAACCGCATAATTTTTGACCGCAAAGTCAATCGCGTCCAGATGATCGTCGTAATCTTTGCCGCCGAGAAAATCATAAACGTCGGTGCGCCAGTCGCGTCCGTAACCTGCCGAACCGCGATAATCAATATCCAGAACAACATAACCTTTTGCCGTCAGCATTTGGTTGAACATAAATTCCCGATAGTAATTGTTCCAGCCGTTGATCGTATTTTGCAGATAACCCGCGCCGTGGACGAAAATGACCATCGGATATTTTTGCTTTGTATTAAAATTAGACGGCAAATAGACCTTGGATTTCACAAATTTTCCGTCGCGTGTCGGAATATCAACAAATTTCGGCTCGCTCCATTTCATTTTCAGAAAAGCGTCGGGCGTTGATTTGGTTAATTGTCGGGGAAAGGCATTTCCGCGACAGCGCGGGCAAACCCCGATCGTAAAAAGTTCGTTCGGCTGGTTCCATTTTGAAAATGCGTAAAGCAAAATCGGTGTTCCATCGGATGCCAACTGCGGATTGTTGCGCATTCCGTTTTGCGTGTAAAAAATCTTCGACTTTAAGCTTCTGTTCAATTCAAACTCGTAAAATTGGCGTTCCGCTGTCGTTTCTTCGGTCGAACTGAAAACAAATTCTTCACCGCTCGTCGTCCATTTCGCCCATTCGACCTGCCATTTGCCGCTCGTCAGTTGTTTTGTTTCAACCTTTGTTGTAAAACCTGCGTCCGACGGATTTTCCTGACGAATTTCGCCCGTCGGATTCGGCTCGCGCGCGGCGCGTTCGAGCGTTGCCAGATAAAGATGATTAAAGCCGTCGCGCTCGCTGCCGAAAAGAATCTGCGAATCATTTTTAGGATTCGCTTCGACAATTCCGGAAAGCGGCGCGATCCATTTTTCGTCCGTTTCTTCCGTCACCAGAATCGTCTGTTCGGCTTTGCTTCCGACATCGTGAATATAAAAAAGCTGCCGGCGTTTCAGGTCCTTATCAACGCGGTCAACTATCAGCGAAGAATTATCCGCCGCCCATTTCAAACCGCGAATATAGCCCGCGCCTTCTAGTTTCGGAAGATTTATCTCAAAAGGTTTTTCGCGGCTTCCGTCCGTTAAATTGACAAATATCTTCTGTTCGGTAAATCCGCGCCGCGTCGAATTTGCCTGGACAAATTCATCGAGATAATTCGGCACAAACAAAACACGCTGTTTTGAACCGTCGCTTAAAACGTAAGCGATAAGTTTGCCGTCCTTCGTTGGATTAACATTAAAGATTGAGACAAATGCTATCGGATTTGCTTCTTTGGTCACTTGAATCAGCGAAGTTTCTTTAAGATTTAAGACAAAATAATTTCCGCCTGACGAATAAAGAATAGAATCATTCGTCAGCCACCGCGCACCGGCTTCAACGCCTTGCGTGCGTGTAATGCGACGCGGTTTGGCATCTTTGGTTTCCAGATCGAGAACATAAATATCGGTATTTTGCAAAAATAAGATCCGGCGCGAATCAGGCGAAAACTCAACGAGCAAGATCCGGCGCGAATCAGGCGAAAACTCAACGCCGCCCAAGTTTTTTTCCCGTGCTTTGACAAAATCGTCACGCACCGTCAAACCGTAATCCAATTTGCTTGCGGGCGGCAGAGTTCTTTGTTCGTAATTGGCTTCGGCATCGACCAGAATGCGCGGGTTAAAGCCATTTGACGAAACTATATATAGATTTCGCGGTTCAATGCCGTCAGCGTTCCACGCATAAACGACAGACTGACCGTCCGGCGAGAGCTTTTCCGAGTCGGGGCGCATTCCGGCAATCGAAGGCTCGCGCATCATCTCTTTGACCGTCAAGTTTTGCGCGGTTGCGCTCAAAACAAGGCAAAAGACAAAAGCAAAAAGGTTAAAAGCAGAAAATTTATTCATAGTTTACTCTTCTTCATCGCTCAAAGCCTCGCGCAAGGCTTCAAGTTCGGGTAAAACAAGCAAATCTTTCGTCCGTCCGGCGGCACGTTTGGCGTTAATCAAATCGTTTAGCGAAATGACTTTTACAAATACATCACAAAGTTCCATCTCGATAGATTCCGATTCAACTGCTTTATAATCACCGACTCCGGCTACTTCGCCGAGCAAATCAATATCGCCGATTTCGGTTTCGAGGGTAAAGTTAGTGCCGTTTAGTAATGTTCGATGATCCCAAATAAAAGGTAACTCTTTCGGAAATCCGCGCAATTTTGGATTAAACGGCGCAAGCGCATTGGCTATTCGTTTCAGGTTTTCCGGTGTGCGAAGATAGCAAAAATCAAGGTCTTTTGTAATATAAGCAGAGCCGTAAGCTGTAATCGCAATCCCGCCGATAATTACGAATTCTACTTTATTTTTCGTCAACGCTTCGAGTGCCGGGCTTAAGTCTATCACGGTTGTTCTTCCTCCAAATTTCTGCGTCGCGCCTGAATTTTTCTACGCTAATCATTGATTTTTGCATGTTTTTTACGCGTTCATTGGGCGTTAAACGTAAGGTGCCGATGAGTAAAGTCAAATCAATGCCAAACTCTTTTGCAGCGGCGATTTTGCTTCCCGGTTTCGGATTTAAGAGTTTTTCTTCTATTGTTCGTTTCATGGTCCTATTTTACGGCAATTCAAGCGCGTTTGCACGTTTTTCGGCAGATGTCGCGGTTGATTTATCATCTCTGTAGATCGCGCTTTCCCATTCGCCGTACATCGCATTCGGCAGCACAATAAACTTGTTTCCCCAAAGATCTTTGGCTTTATCAACTTCCGAGAAACGGTCGGCAACGGTTCTTTTCTCATAAACGTTTGACAGGTCGTTGAGATTATCGCCCATCAAAATAACGATCCGGTATTTTTCGCCGATCGCCAGACGGCGCGGTTCTTTGGTTGAATCCTTCTGGCGAAGCAGCACATTATCGTCCGAAATATCGGGAAAACCCGCGTTTCTTAAATTATCGATCGTCGCCGCTTTTTGTACTTCGTCGCGATTGGAAACATAGAAAATGCGGACGCCTTTCGATTTGGCGTAAATTGCAAAATCAACCGATCCGGGAATCGCCTTTGCCTTGCGCATATCGCCCCACGCATACCAGCTTTTCAAATCGAACGCCAGCCGGTTTTTTGCGCCGTAGGCTTGCGCGGGTGAATTGTCGAGCATTGTTTCGTCAATATCAACGACCACCGCCCGCATCATTTTCTTCTGCTGCTTAGGAAGCTTCTTTTTCGTTTTATCGTCGTCGTCAAGCGAGCGTTTTCCCCAGTTGAAAGCCTGTAGGCAAAGCGCGCGGTATTCTGCCGCTTTCTGCATAAAAAGAACCGCGCCGATCTGGTATTCGGTATCGGCCGATGCCTGCGTCTGCATTCCTTGCTGCGCGGTCGAAACCGTGACAAAATACGTCGCGACGATCGAAGATAAAACCAAGCCGAAGGTCAAAAGATATTTTTTTGAATTCATAATGTTATATTTGGTAAAAGCTGTTAGTTTTGATTATAAAGTAATTATGCCCGAAAACACGAAAGAAGATCAGGAAATACAGGAAGATTGCCGCGAATCGGCCGAAAAATCTGTGCCGGGCGAACGTCAAACGAAGCGAAGTTATTATTACGACGACGCTTGCGGTTACGAAATCTACTCAGAAGAAGAAGAAGACAAGGATGAGGAAGAAGATCAAAAGTGATTATGCGAATCAAGAGTCGAAACTAGAAATTCAGGAAAATCGGTTGAAAATTAAAACCAAGTGTCAGAAACAAATAAATAGGACGCGGACAAACGCGGATTCAGCGGATTTACGCGGATTGATTTATAACTGATGTTACGTAAATTTGTTTTCAAGGGCTTCGCCCACAGATGTGCGGAAAGGCTGTGCCTTTCCGAAAGGCTTATCCTAACTCTCCGAGGCTCCGCCTCGACGTGGCGGCAAAGCCGCAAAGAAAATTGAGAAATTTGCTCGGAAAGGCAGAGCCTTTCCGCACATCGGGCGGCACCGCCGCAAATTCAAGTCTTTTGCGTAACATCAGTTATAAAATATCAGCGAAAATCCGCCTAATCCGCGGTTTGTCCGCGTCCCGTTTTTATAATTTTTCGATCCTTGATTCTCATTGATAATTGATAAATCTATTTCGCTTTTCTGTTCTTGATTCGCATTGATTGGGCTAGAAACCGTTTTATTTCGGCGCGGCATTTCTGCCCGTGCGGGTGATCGCGTTTCTTTGTTCGCGGTTTGTTCCCGGAGAAACGACGATTTTTATTTTGCGGAAACCACCGTCGCGCTGATCGTTTGTCGGAGCATACGAAATTACATATTGGGTGCGCAGTTCGCCGGAAATTTCGGTCGCTATTTGTGCCAATTCGTCAATTGAATCCGGAAAATAGGCCTTGCCGCCCGTTTCTTGCGCGAGACGCGTTAAAAATGAACGCGCTTTTTCCTGACGGCTCAGACGGCCGCCGTCATCGGGTGTTTTGCTCAGATTATTGATAAATCCGATCGCATATATCTGGACATATGAATTGCGCAGCAGTTCAAAAAGCTGTTGTTCCTGATAAGCGCTGACACGATCGTCGCCGTCTGAGATCAAGATCAGTGTCCGAATCTTGACGTCCTCTTTTTTGCCGGAGATTTGATATTCGCCGACCATTTTGGCTGCTCGATAAACCGCGTCAATGATCGCCGTTTGTCCGCCTTCAACAAATAAATTGTCAAGCGCAATGTTGAGCAGCGTTTTATTGGTCGTGAAACTCTGGACGACTTCGATCTTGTTCGAACTGATAAAACGCACGACGGAGGTTTCATCGTTCGGACGATTCGCGCCAACAACGATCTTTGATGCTTCGATAACCTTTTTAAGCTGTGTCCGCAGCGAACGCGAATTATCTATCACAAGGGCATTGATGACCGGCACTTCGGTAGTCGTCAAAGAGGTGATCGGCTGCAGAACATCATCTTCATAAACCTTAAAATCCGATTCCTTCAATTTGCTGACGTACCGGTTATTATTATCAACAACGCGCACATTAAGGCTCACTTCCTCGGTATCTATTTTGATAGATTCGTTGTCTTCTTCGCCAATATCGGTCGCCGGTGTCGGTGACGGACTGACAATCGGAGTCGGTGTCGGAACAGACTTTATTGGTGTCGGCGTTTGTGTCGGTGATGCTTGATTCGAAGGTTGATCTTGAGTTTTATTCGGCGTTTGATTGACCTTTTCAATATTTTTCAGCGGTCTGATGGTGCTCGCGAGGAT
>JANLTD010000644.1:0-5404 GCA_031362765.1 Acidobacteriota bacterium
CCGAAAACGATTAACATACTTATAATTGATTTAATTTTCATAATAATCTCCTTTGAATGAATTCGGCGCATTTTTCGCCGTTCACCGGTTAGTGCGTTTGAGTTCGCCGAAAACTGGCATCAGCGGCAGAAATATTTTTTATTTCGCGCAAATGTGGTAAATTAAATGTGAAATTCTTTATAAAAAATGCTTGCCGATTCTACACAAGAAGTTACCGGATTGCTGCAGAGATGGAGCGGCGGCGATGCTGCCGCGCTTGAAGAATTAACGCCGCTAATTTACGCCGAACTGCATCGCATCGCCAAAAGCTATATGCGCCGCGAACGGGACGGACACACATTGCAAACTTCCGCGCTGGTCAACGAAGCATATATTCGGCTAATTGATTGGAAAACGGCGAAGTGGGAAAATCGCGCCCATTTTTTCGGCGTTTCGGCGCAACTTATGAGAAGAATTCTTGTTGATTTTGCCAGAAAACGAGCGAAGATTGACAAAAAACTTGTTAATTATGTTTCGCTTGAAGAAGCATTTACGGTAACTTCGCAAAAAGATGCGGATTTAGTCGCGTTAGACGAAGCGTTGAACGAATTGGCGACGTTTGACGAGCGCAAAGCAAAAGTTGTCGAACTGAAGTTTTTCGGCGGTTTGTCAGTCGAGGAAATTGCCGAAGTTCTGAAAATTTCCGTCGAAACCGTCATGCGCGACTGGAAGAAAGCGAAGATTTGGCTCTATCGTGAACTAAGTCAGGGATGAGGGCTAAGGGATGAGGGATTAATAAGATTGATTATTTTATTCATCGCTCAAAATATGAACGCTGGCCGATGGAAACAAATTGATGAACTTCTTGATGCCGTTCTGGAAATACCGAACGAACGGCGTGAAAAATTTTTGTCGGAAAAATGTGGCGATGATGATGATTTGAAACGTGAGATTTGGAGTTTGCTGAAAGTTCAAAAGAGTGCCGATAAATTTATGGAAAATTCGGCGATGAATTTGATGGCAAAAGAAATCGCGCAGAAAGACGGGGAATTTTCTTCGGCGGTCGGCAAACAACTCGGCACCTATACGATTGAAAAACCAATCGGTGCGGGCGGCATGGGCGAAGTTTATCTCGCCCACGATGCAAAGTTAAACCGCAAAGTCGCTCTGAAGATTTTGCCCGCCGAATTTGTCGCGGACGCTGAAAGAATCAAAAGATTCGAGCGCGAGGCACGGGCGATTTCGGCATTAAATCATCCATATATTGTTACGATTTACGATGTCGGCGCGGCGGACGGCATTAACTTCATCGCCACCGAATTTGTCGAGGGCGTAACTGTCAGAGATTTAATCAATCGCGGCGTTGACTTCAAACAAACGCTTTCGGTAATCTCGCAAACCTGCGAAGCACTCGCGGCGGCTCACAAAGCCGGAATCGTTCACCGCGACATCAAACCGGAAAATATAATGCTGCGTTCCGACGGTTTCGTTAAAGTTTTGGATTTCGGTCTGGCAAAACTCGTCGAACAGCCGGAACTTCAGCAAAACACTTCAAATTATACGTTGAAAGGCGTGATTATCGGCACGCCGGCATATATGTCGCCGGAACAGGTGAGCGGCGACCGCGTTGACCAGCGCACCGATTTATGGAGTCTCGGCGTTGTTTTATACGAAATGCTGACGGGCAAAAATCCGTTCAAAGGTGAAACGCGGCAGGAAACTTTCCAAAAAATCTTGTCGGAAAATCCGCCGTCCGTTTCCGAATCGGCTGAAAAACTTCCCATCGAACTGGACGCGATTTTGAGCAAGGCTCTGGAAAAAGATGCTGATGTCAGTTATCAAACCGCGTCGGATTTGCGGGCGGACTTAAAGCGTGTGCGCCGCGAAATTGATTCGTCATCATCGGTCCGAAATGATTCTTTAACGCAAAGACGCGAAGCCGCCAAGACGCCAAGATTTTTTTTGCCTTTTGGTATTTTACTTTTTACTTTGCTTGCGATTGGCGTGTGGTTTTTTGGCTTTCGGCAAGCATCTTCAACCGCCATTGATTGGAGCAAAGCGAACAATATTCAACTGACCGAACAAGTCGGAATCGAATATTTCCCCAGTCTTGCGCCGGACGGCAAGAGTTTTGTCTATACGGCTGATACAGCCGGCAATTTCGATGTTTTTATCCAACGCGTTGGTGGCAAAAACGCGACGAATTTAACCAAAGATTCAACCGCTACCGACACACAGCCCGCATTTTCGCCCGACGGCGAACGCATCGCTTTTCGTTCCGAACGCGCTCCCGCCGGAATTTATGTAATGGGCGCATCGGGCGAAAATTTGCGGCGCGTTGCCGACTTCGGTTTTCATCCGTCATGGTCGCCGGACGGAAAAGAAATTGTCGTCAGCAATTTCGGACGCGATCAGCCAACAGTCCGCGCCGACGGCGAACAATTTCTCTCGATTATCAATGTCGAAACCGGCGCGAAACGCGAATTGCTGAAAGCGGACGCCTCGTTTCCGTCGTGGTCGCCTTCGGGAAAGCGCATTGCTTACTGGTTTTATACGGCGGCATTCAGCAAACGCGAAATTGCGACAATTCCGGCTGGCGGCGGCGAACCCGTCATTGTCGCCAAAGACTTTTCGGTCTCGAATTGGAATCCGGTTTGGTCGCCCGACGGAAAATTTTTGTATTTTGTCAGCAGTAAAGGCGGCAGCATAAACTTTTGGCGCGTCCGAATTGACGAAACGAGCGGCGCGGTTTTGTCCGAACCCGAACCGATTGTGACGCCTTCAAAATTCAGCCGCCACCTGAATTTTTCACGCGACGGCAAGCGAATGATTTATGTTCAGACAAATAATCAAGCAAATATTCAAGGCCTAGCATTTGACGCAACGGCGGGAAAAACCGTCGGCGTACCGTTTTGGATCACGCAGGGCGACCGCGAAATAACGCGGGCGGAACTCTCGCCTGACGGCACAAGGTTTGTGATGCGGATAATTCGGCGCACGCAGGACGACATCGTAACCGTCAGCCGCGACGGGCGCGAATGGCGCGACGTTACCAACGACGCGCCGTTTGACCGCTTTGTTCGCTGGTCGCCCGACGGCAAACAACTCGCTTTTAGTTCAGACCGTAACGGCGGCGCGGAAATTTGGATTTGCAACAACGACGGCACAAATTTGCGGCAACTTACTTTTTCAACCAAGCCCGACTTTGGTTCGAGTTTTCCGACTTGGTCGCCCGACGGCAAACGTCTGGCTTACTTTCTCGAAGGGCAAACAAATATTCTGGATTTATCCAAAAATTGGAACGAGCAAACTCCGCAAAAACTTCCGCCCGGTGAAGGTGTCAGCGGTTTTGTCGCTTGGGATTGGTCGCCCGACGGCAAAAAACTCGGCGGGACGATTCATGAAGGCAAAGCCCGATTTCTAGGTTTTTATTCGTTTGAAACAAACAGTTACACAAAAATAGCCGATAACAACGAATTTATCCCGTCGTGGCTGCCCGACAACCGCCGCCTTGTTTATGGTTTCGACAATAAAATCGTCGTCGCCGACATCGAAACCCGCAAAATCAGCGAACTCGTAACGAGTCCGACCGAACAGCTTCGCAATCCATTCGTCAACCGCGACGGGAAATTGCTTTATTACTCCGCGCAGACGAGCGAATCGGACATTTGGCTTTTGGACATTTCGCAAAATCAATAATTTTACGATCTCAAAGAGCCGAAATCCGGCATTGCGCCAACGGAATCCGTTTGACTTTTAAAGGGTGCTTTTTTAACACTCCGCTTTTCACTTGACCTTTCAATTTTTGATTCCATAAAAACGAAATTAAATCGTTCGTCGAATCGTTTGAAAAAGAAATGCCACACCATGAAACGTTAACAGTTATCTGGCTGCGCACCGTTGACGATTTTAGAACATCGAAATTCAAATGCTCAATTTTTGAAATTGCCAACGAAATAGTCGAGAAGTTTGATAAAATTTATCCGCTGCGATTTTACAGCCGCGAGCATCTTTTTTCTGATGAGGCGCCGACGAAATTTGTCAAAGCGGATTTAGATTGTTCATAATACAGAGTTTTTTGATGACCTTCTTATCCAAAGCGGAGTTGGTTGCTTTGCGAATAATGACGGATTCGTTCATCAACAATCGTGCTGAAGAAAATCTATTCTGCGCATCGTAACTGATAAGACGCCAGTTTAAAAACTGAATGGTTATTTCCAATCCGACGCATCCGTTTGTGACCAATCCGTCCACGCCGCCCATTGATCAAGATATGGTGTCGGATCCATCAGATCACTTCGCCTTCCATAGGCGCCTTCAGGGACATTCTTATAATTTGTATTTCCCGGTTGGGAAAGGTATCCGGCCGAGGATTTGTCATACATTTCAAAATGCAGCATTCCGTGTCCTTTGCTGTTGCGCTGAACCGTCGAGATCATTTGTCCTTCCTGAACAGTCGCGCCCGGATAAATTCCGCTTTCGACCTCCTGACTGATCTCTGTGTAGCGGCCGATGAAAAACGAATGTTCGATGATCACCGAATAAAGCTTTGAACCCTTGATAAAGGGAGTTTTAGGAACGTCAATGACGATACCCCATTCGACCGCAAACACCGGTGTTCCGGGAGTAACAACCAGATCGCAAGCTGCGTGTGTGCGAACAGTACCATCATCATTTTTACGATTTGCGCCGAACTTAATGCCGCCGTAATGATAATTTTGCGCCGGCAAAAAAGGTAATGGAAATCTAGCCATAAAGTATAAATATCTCCTCTAATTTTCTCTGCGATATTATCGCGTTCGATCAATAACAACGTTAACATTTTAAGCCGAACTGAAAAAAAGCAAAAAATGGATCCAAATGGTCAGGAAAATGACTTATTTTGGATCTTGCTTGATTAAAGATCGTCTGGCGTCAACTTTGTTTCAGCATAAACCTCAGCTTTATCTGTATCCGAAATGGACTGAGCAAAACCGATTGAATTCAGAAAGAACTTTTAGCTGATGTTCGCCGCGCCAGGTTAAATCCGCATTTTCCGAAGCTTGCGGCTCCACCACGGAAACGCGTGCGTTGGCTCCGGAGCCCATAATGCCATAAATCACCTTGACGTGTCTTTTCTGTGATGAAGATTCCATATAAGCAACATAAAGCGGACCATAACTGAGCCGTTGGGCGACAACTTCGGCCGTAAAATCGCGGCCGATATTGAAAACTTCGATATACATATTATTATCAATGGTGATTTGCTCAATTTCCGATATTTGCATTGAGCCCCCAGGAATCACTTAGGCAATTGTGTTTATCAATTATTTTTCTCTGCGATTTCTTAAGGGCGCTTCCAAAAATACACCGTGTGAAGTGCTATTTTCAGTTTTGTTGATATTTTTATTCGTCAAGTCTTAGTTGTCTTATTTCTTTGCTCATT